>NZ_JARESX010000010.1:0-132371 GCF_046026435.1 Paraburkholderia sp. RL17-381-BIF-C
TGAGGAGCATGGGGTATGTATCGAGCGATCGCACGCCGTCCATCACAGGCGCGCATTGTGCGGTGTTGCCAACACTGGCAACCTTGTAGTCCGGACCCTGACGATTCGAAAGAGTGCCTCGCGCGGCGGGCGACGTGACACGTCGAATTGGTGTGGGATATCGTCCGGGTTAACGGCGGTGCGCGGCACGAGTTGAGCGAATTTTCAGCTGGATCGTCAGCATGGCTCCGACCACGCTGACGACTCGAACGAACTGTGCGGGCAACAAGCGGTTTAGCAAGACGGTTGTCAAAAGTCCGTGCTGTCCGGGTATTACGCCGAAGGCAGAGCAGCCTCCGCAGGTAATCCTAACTTCACGGACCGCGGACTGTCCGGCTGGCGAATTTTTAATGTGATCTGTGTGCAGGGCCGTCGGCAGATACGGACATGCTTTCAACGGCCATCGGCGGGCCAGACGAGCGCGCAGCCGATTCTTCCTCGCGCGACCCGGTTTCGTGAAGCTGGCAAAAATACAGGCGTACTTCAAACTGTGTCTGTAACTCCGCGCGGCGGTGAACGTCGCGCGGCGCCATCGAACATTCTCCGTCAGTTACCACCGCCATAGAGCGCGTTCAACCGATCCAATGTGCCGTCCTTTTGGGCACGCCATAATTCCTGATAGACCTCAGAGCGGGTCTTTCCGACGTGTGCACCGCTCTCACTGCCACCCGCGAAAACGCCGCCCACTGCGTCCGAAGTCATCGCCGCGTTGCTGTTGGTTGCCGCGCTGGACGTATCCGCGTTTTCATCCGAATAGGCGAGCGTGGCGCCAAACGTCAGGACGGCAACTGGAATGAGGGTAAGGATCTTCATCGTATTCTCCAGAGAGTACGTAGATATGCTTCGGCGCAGCCCAAAATGCGCGCGGCAGGCGCCGGGCTCGGTGCCGGGGCAAGAAAGAACGTCAGACGGTCCTGGGCGAACGGCACGCAAATGGATTACCGAATCGGGACGTTATTTATTCCCGTGCCGTCGTCCTGTTTGTGAGGTCATGGCCACCCGAGCAAGCGACCGCTGACGGTCAACTTATGTTTCAAACTGCTTACTATTTCGATTTGCTGTCGATGGTACGTTCCTCGGCACTAATGGAAACGAAGGGCGCCCACGCACAGGGAATTATTAATGGGACCTGCACGCTTTACGAATCACATGCAGAAAAGTATTCAGAATCCTTCGCTTGCATTACCGGCCCTCGTTTTCACGCACGCATGAAAGGTCTGACTATCAGATTCAAGCCTGCGGCACGTGGCGGCGATACGGCAGCGTAGAGTTAGTGGACAGGCTGTTGGCTTACCAAAGGAGCGCGAGTGAATCCCGGAATCGCGGATTTTTAGAAGCCGGGTTATTCCCGGCTCGTCATCAGATGCTCTGAGATCGCGTGCGTCCGGATGGCGGCCAGGATAACGAGGGGAGGAAACGCGATTGCCTCGCGTGCGCCGCAGGAAAAGTGAAGCCGGGCGAGTGACGCGCACCGGTTATCTGGGTGTCCGGGTCTCGCCGGTGTCGTCCGCCTCCCCGGCACGTGACCCCGACACATTTGCGGTCGTTAAAGTTGCCCGGACTCGCGAGGCGGCAAATAGTGCGATATCCGGCTGACCACAGGTGCCGTACGGGTACCTTGGCCCAGCATGGTGGGGATTTCATCGAGGCGCAGCAAGGTCAGATTGCCGCCGTAGACAACACCCGTGTCCACGTTTATCACATTGTGGCTAACTTTCGGCTCAGCTGAAGGTGTATGTCCCACGATGACAGCCGCGACCCCTTCCACCCAGCCGCACGCGTCACCTCTTCCGGACTTAAGGCCCTTGAGCACTCGGGCTGCCACGCGGCGCATCGAACCGAAGCCTTTCTCTTGTCGCAGATTCCAACGTGACCGATCCCAGATCAACTTGCGCCGGATTTTCCCGTCAATACCTTCCTGCATTAGCGCTTCGACGGTTCTGGACCACGATCGCAGAGGGACGTTGGCATGTACGATGCCGACCAGACCAAAGTCTGTCTCGATTTCTATTGCGTAGGGAAGGGCCGCCATATAGGCAACTATGGCGTCTATTGCCTCTTCGTCTCCCGTCATGTCGAGCAACCATCCGCCGCCATTGGCCCGAACGAAGCCCTCGCCAGCGTCACAAAGACGCCAGCGCACGATCGAATCCTCATGATTGCCGCGCACCGACTGGATGTCGTACCGACGCACGACGTCCAGGACCGCTGGCGATTCGAACCCTCTGTCGACCAGGTCTCCGACGGCAAAGACCCTGTCGCGCGAGCGATCGAACTGGCTAGCCTCGAGTTCCCTCCGTAGCCGCGTGAAACAACCGTGCAGGTCGCCAACGACAAAATCGCGACCTGACGTATTTTTTTTAAAGCGCCGAACAGGTACGAATGTTTGTTGCATGTCTTGCCGCCGTAATGAGGTCCACGATGAACCCTCGTGGGAAGTGACCAGGGATCGAAATGTTCAACGCTAGTTGTGAGAACGACAGGTCGGGTGTTGTGTATGACTTCCTGCGCGAGGGAGAGGCCGACTTAAAAGTAGTGTCGGGTGCCAATTGGCCGCGAGCAGTATCTGTTTGTTACCAGATGTGTACTTTGAAGAATTGTGCTTTGAGGGTCGCTGGATTGACCGAAGGTGCTTCTGCGGGCAAGGACGGGCCAGGGAGAGTCGGATTGCCCGCCAACCTTCGTTTCCGCGGCTTTAATATTTACTGTCGGTTACAACGCCTGACAAAAAGAAAGCTGAAGCACAGAGCGACGCGGAGAAGGCGCAGGCCTCTGCTTCTACTCGTCGGCCTGCGAGGTTGGAAGAAATGGCTCGCGGCCAGGCACACCGCCACAACTTCGGATAATCAATCGTTGGCTGGGATTCTCGAAGGAGCTGCGGATGTCCCCACCGCGAGTTTTTGACCGCCGCAGCCGAGGGGAAACCCGTGGGCTGACAGGCACAACGGTTGCGCGCCGATAAGGGCGTACATTTGGCGCATGTAGGGGACACATCTTGCCAGTTCTTGTTGGACTTTTTACCTCCTACCGGGACGCCGCGGAGGCACTTGGCGCGTTGGAAGCGCTCGGCTTAGACCCGGGTAATGGACACCTTTATCAGGGAAGCAGACACCGCTCACCGTTTGCCCGGTCTTCAGAAACGTTAGACGAGACTTTCCGCGCGGAAGAGCGCGCCGAGTATGCCGCGCATGGTGAATACCTGAGCGTCTGCGGCGCATCAAACCGCTTCGACGCAGGCCCGGGCTACCTCCAGCCTACGGAGACCCTCCCGGCAAGTGCTGACGCATCCATGCGCACGCTCCTGATTGTCGATCTGGGCGAGCTGGGGTGTGCGACAGCGACCGATGTGCTGTACGACTATGGCGCCGTGGCCGTAAAGGACGCGTCAGGGCACTGGCGCTTTTCGCCCTACAGAAACGTTTGCCGCAGCCAGGAGTAGCGCAACGCTGCTCACAAACGACCCGGTCATAACACGCCTTGCAAACCATCCGGTTTGCAGGCGCACCCACGCGATCTTTCGGTTGACTCGGCAGGAAGCATTTGCCTGATTGCGCATTCAGAGAAAAGGCTCCCGTGTGCTACTCGTTAGATACAGCAAATTTATTATGTCTCGGTGAATGTATCGGACATTGCCGTGGTCGATGTCGTGATGCGCTTCATCGCGGGCAATGCGCGACCGCATCGGACTGTCGACCCATCGTTTCGGCCTGATGTGATGGCCACGGTTGTGCGTACTTTTCGCCGGCCGGTTTCTCCATCGCGTGAGTTGTTTCGAGAGTCTCGGGCGTCGTTGCTGGGATCGCCTCAACTCGGCGCAAGTCCGAATTGCCGGGAACGCTCGGACTGGTGACTTAAATCGACTCCTCTTTTTTCTGAGGTACGAGACTTGCTCGACCTCTTGGCATTCAAACAAAATTGGAGGTTGGAATGACCGAGTTCGAGCAACCCACCGCTGCCGCAGCGGTATCCCCACCGGTCGCATCTGACCGGTCCAGTTCCTCTGGCGCATCCCAGCAGGGCAACGACGAAGCGCCCACCCGGACGCTATCAGACCTGAAGGACAAGATTGCCTCTGCACAGGAGGTGGTCAAAACGAAGTACCGCGTCGTCTCTGAATCAACCGACGATTACGTTCATGCAGCGCCATGGAAAGCAGTCACGATGGCACTCATCGGCGGACTCATTATCGGAATGCTTGCACGCCGCTAACGCGGATTCGACCTCACTGGAGAAGGAATATGGACCCGGTTTCTCATGGAATTATTTTCTGGCTGATTATTGGTGGCATTGCCGGCGCTTTGGCGGGTCGCATCGTCGACGGCGGCGGCTTCGGGATTGTGGTCGATATCATCGTGGGAATTGTGGGCGCATTCATCGGGGGTTGGCTGGGTGGGGCACTAGGATTACACCTGGGTAGCGGCATAATCGGGTCACTGATTACAGCTCTTATTGGGGCCGTTATTCTGCTTGCCATCTTGCGCCTTTTCAGCGGGGGTAGAGGGCGCGCCCTCTGACAGTACGAACACGGGTATCAGTTGTTTCCGGCCTATCTGTGGTTTTATGACGATAGGCTTTTGCGGAAGCTTTGGTGCCGTAAAGCGTTCCGGGCGACCTGACCCGCACTCCGATCGACTGAATGTTTTCGCCTGACCTGTCAGTCATCCGGAATTGCCGGGCGGCGAGATTTTGCCTCGTCGATACGTGTGACTCGAGAAGGCGCTGACGCTCTATCAATTTACAGTCTTATCCGAGTACGCGATGCCGGTGAAATCACCCGAACCAATATACAACCGGAGCAAACCTGTATGAGCGACGCGCGTGGCGCTCCTCTTGAGGTTTGTTCAACGCCTGCCCACACGCGTCGTCGTAAGCTCACGCGCTAGCAGACAAGCGCAGGCGTCGAACAAACCCAAACGACAAGCGTCTGTCATCGCCGTTGTCATCTGCAAAGTGACGATGTAGCGGTATTCACACGCCTTCTTGGTACTGCAGGCAACTCGCACAAGCTCGGTGGCAACGGCACAGATTACGACCTGTGCGTGCCGTCATGTCAGCATCGAACGGATCCGAAGTGGCGACGCCCGATGCTGCTCGACGCCGCCAATCTGCAGGTCCAGATACCGATTAGCACGCCCGGCTTGCGAGCCACGCGCTCCCGTCGTCTTCACGACGAGCGACGTGGCTGTCTCCTGGAGGAAGCTATTTCCCGCTTACCAGTTCCTTTGTCCGCTGGGTGATGGCAGACAGGCCTTTTTCCACGATCTCCTGCCAGTCGCTGGAGACCACGACCTGCTTGGATTCGCTAACGCGAGTCTTGACGGTCTGAGCACCATGAAGAGCACCGATATCGCCTGACAGTTGCAGTTCTGACTTCTGATTCGTTGTAATGGACCAGAAGCCGGGCTGGAACCATGCCCAGAAATCGATTAATTGTGCTGTCACCGGAGCGGCGGCGGCAAAGTTGGGGTCACCCTGCTTCACGACAATGTAACCCGCCTCCTGAAAGCCCGTGGCCAATGCGCTTTCAACGAGGCCGGAGGCCGTCTTGCCTTCGGGAAGCACCACATCGCCGAGTGCTTTGCCATAACCGTTTCTTTTCCTGCCGATCGCGCGAGCTTTCGACGCATCGCTAGAATCTTCATCAGGATCCAGTGATGCCATGTCGGCGCTGGGGGGCTTGACCGTAAAAATGCGTTTGTCCTGAACGGAATCAATTCGCACGTACTTGCCCGTCGTGGGGTTCGTGCCTTGAGGCGCGGAAACATCGACAGTTGTCCGGCCGAGCGCGCATCCGGCGAGGATGGACGCGGCGAGGCTATAGATTGCGATTCGACCCAACATCTTATTGTTTTGCTCCTGGTGGATTATTCTGGTTGCCAAGTCCAACGTTTGACGATGCCCAGCCGCAAAATGCACGCGCTGGTAATCCTGCGAGATCGGACGCATCGCTGCCAGCGCCGAGACGCTAGTTCATTTTGGCCCGGTGTCTTTTGTTGGAAATTCGCAGAGTACGCGTTCAGACCACGTCATTTGGAATAACGGCTTGTCATTGGAAATCTGAAGGTCGATATCGGGAAGGGCAGTCAGCACAAGAACCGCGGTCACGGGCCTGGGCAAGGTTGAGGCTCCTCTCCCGTACCGGCACACGTCAACGGGACTGCTGTCCCCTAAGGGTCGGTTTGGACAGCCGGAGCACTAATAAGCTGCCGCTAAAGCGCCGGTAGCGCGACCGGTGGCTGCGGGTCGGCTTCTGCCTTTCGCATACGCGCCTTGAACCTCGAACCATCAGGGCGCGCGAGGGACCGGGCGCGAGCACGAAAAGTCATTCGCCTCCACCAGAAGTCGGCCGGTTGAATCCGCCTTCCGAATGCGGCCGTTTGATCGGCATGCTCGCGGCACACACACGCCGCACGGAGCCTGAATCTCGTTCTGGCTCAGACGTTGGTCAAATGGTTGCTCGCCGTTGGAGCAATTTGGCGGCCTTCGTTTTTGCAGTGCCGCGGCGCCTTATATCAGCATGCAGCGCAAACCATAACCAACGATCCCGGGAAACATCTGTTGCTAAATCCCGCATTAATCTGAACGGCTTTGGGCCGTTAGCTAGGGAGTGACCTCGCGCACACCGTACCCTATTAGCTTGACGTGCATGCGTCGGCCCACATTCACACCTTCTATCGCCATGATCAGAAATTTAAGCATTCGTGCCCGCCTAGCGCTGGCGATGAGTTTTCTTGGAATGCTGCTAGTCACTGGTGGCATCATCGGTGTCGTTGGCGTGGCAATTGGCAACAACGATGTGAAGGAGCTGTATTCCAGCCGGCTGGCATCTTCAGAGGCTCTCGGTCAGGCAAACGTAGCACTCTCGAGAACCCGTCTGTGGCTGTATCGCGTCGCGCTCAACCCGGCCAGTCCAGATGTGCCCAAGGAAACTCAGACCGCCCGAGATCTGCTCACCGCATCGAAGAGGGCGTGGGATACGTATCGCACGCTGCCGTTTTCCAGCCCCGATGAAGCACACCGTGCGGCCGACGCGAATGCAAAGTTCGACGCATTCGTCGCAAACGGCCTCGAACCGATGTTCAGCGCCATTGCCACTCGTGATGCGGCGAAGATGCTCGAGGTCTGGCTGCATGTACCGCCGTCGTTGTTTATCGATGTGTCCGACGGCATGGATTCACTCGAACAGATTCAAGTCGCGGCTGCGAGGGCGACGTTTGATGCCGCGCAAGCACGCTTCCACCTGTTCGTTGGTATAGCAATCGCCGGTAGTGTCGTAGCGCTTGGTGCGGCGGCGCTCGCATGGTGGTCGCTGCAGCGGGCGATCGGCAGGCCGTTGACCCAGGCACTGTCCCACTTCGGGGCAATTGCCGACGGGGATCTGACCACACTGGTCGAGGTCCACTCGGGGGATGAAATGGGGCAACTGATGACTGGCCTGCAGGCGATGCAAAGCAAACTGGTTCAGACAATCAGAATCGTGCGAGAGGGATCGCGGTCGATCGACACCGCCGCACATGAAATTTCGGCCGGTAATATGAACCTGTCGCAACGTACCGAAGAACAGGCCGCGTCGCTAGAGGAGACCGCCTCGTCCATGGAAGAACTGACTTCGACGGTTCGCCAGAACGCCGACAACGCGAAGCAGGTAAACCAGGTGGTGAGCAGTACGGCAATGCTAACCGAGCAGGGCAATCAGGCGACGCAGGATGTCGTCCAGACGATGCGGGGTCTATCCGACTCTTCCGGCAAGATTGCCGAAATTACAGGCGTAATCGAAGGGATTGCCTTTCAGACCAATATCCTGTCTTTGAATGCGGCCGTGGAAGCGGCACGCGCAGGCGAGCAGGGGCGCGGGTTCGCGGTGGTCGCCAGCGAAGTGCGTTCATTGGCCCAACGCAGCGCCACGGCGTCAAGGGAGATCAAGGCGCTCATTACGGATTCGCTGAGCCGCGTTGAAACCGGTGCGCAGCAGGCGGATCGCGCAACCCGGACCATGGCAGAAATCCTGACTTCTGTGCGAAGAGTCAGCGACCTGATCGGCGAAATTGCCGCCGCGTCTGAAGAACAGTCAAAGGGTATCGAACAGGTCAATCGTGCGGTTGCGCAAATGGATCAGGTGACCCAGCAGAACGCGGCGCTGGTCGAGCAAGCATCAGCGGCGGCGCTATCGCTCAAAGAGCGGGCGGGACAGCTGGAGACTACTGTCTCAGTATTTCGTGTCGATGCCGTCAAAGATCCCGAAGGTGGTTACGCCCCTAGAGTGAGTAGCTAGAAGTCGCCGGAAGCTGGGGGTCACAAGACAATATGTCGTACCGAATGGCCTTTGTACCGCGTCGTGTCGAAAAAGTCGGGGACGCGTTTTTTACTGCCGCAAAATCGAATATCGGTTAATCAAAATAGGGCTCCAATACCCTCTCGATCCAATTCATAAAAGCCCGGACGCGTTGCGACAGGTTACGCCGATGTGCCACGACGAGCGACGCGGCAAGAGACTCAGGACGTAGGTCCGGCAGAATCTCCACTAGCGCGCCACGTTCGATGTGATGCACAAGCGCCGAATATCCCGCCTGAATCAACCCGATGCCCGCAAGCCCTGCTGCATGATAAGTCTGCACGCTGTTGACCTGCATCGCGCCCGGCAACGTAAGCGTCGCGTATCCATCGCCGTCAGGATATTCCCATCCAGCAAGCTTGCCGCCGAGCGTGCGCGTGTAATGAACCATCTGGTGCCCCTGGTCGCGCAGATCGTCGAGCGTGTGCGGTATGCCGTACCGTGCCAGATAGCTCGGACTCGCCGCATTGATCATGCGCAGCTTGCCAAGCGGTCGGGCAATCAGCGTCTCGTCGACGATCGGACCCAGCCGCACCACGCAATCGAACCCTTCCTGAACGAGATCGACACGCCGATCGGTGCTGGACACTTCCAGTTCCAACTCTGGATGCGCCGCCATCAGTTGAGGGAGTGCGGGAATCACGACGCTTTGTGCCAACTCGGTTGGCATGTCGACGCGCAACTTTCCCCGTAGTGGTGCGCCGTTACTCGCGAACATTGACTGCAATTCTTCTACTTCGGCCAGCAGGTCGCGTGCGCGTGAATAAAAGGCGCGTCCATCTTCGGTGAGTTGCACACTTCGCGTGGTCCGATGCAGGAGGGTGACTCCCACATCCCGCTCAAGCGCACTGACCACCATAGAGACACGTCCTTTCTGGATACCGAGGCTTTCGGCTGCACGCGTGAAGCTCGCCATTTCAGCGACACGTGAAAAAATCAAAAGTGCATCCAGGTTTTGCATTGTTCACCTGAGGAGTAACGGAGCGTTATGTTTGACGTCATTTATAGCTCAATTGCGACTCAGTAGACTAGCTTCTCGTGTCGTCCACAGGACAACCTGAACGAATGGGAGCGACGGCGGCTGGATGATTGATCATCAGGACGCGAGCAGAATCCCCTCCATTTCAGGGGCGACACGTCGAATTAGGACAGGCTACTGCATACCCACACCTTCTACGTGGGCGATTGCCAGCACGCACCCAGCGTTGAATTGAATGCGCTTACCACACCAGAGAGATAAACATGCCAAAAGGTTATCTGATCGCACACGTCAGCATTTCGGATGAAACCGTTTACGCCGCCTATGCAAAAGCCGCAGGCGATGCAATGAAGAATTTCAGCCCGAAGGTCATTGCGTCCTCGGGACAGTATGAAATTCTCGAAGGCGAAGCACACGAGCGGCATGTGATCTTTGAGTTCGATTCGTTCGCCGACGCCAAGCGTTTCTACGAGAGCCCCGAGTACCAGGCGGCCAAAGCGCTCCGCGCCGGAGCAGCGGCCGGGACGTTTGTCATTCTCGAAGGGACTTCATAACTTTGAGCGCGAAGCGCTCGAACACCACGCCCACCGCTTTGACCAGGCGGCAGGCATTCACACGAATCCCTGCCGCCCCTCTTTTGGGGCGACACAGTGTGCGAAAGCGGGAAATAAAGCTTGCCGACGCATTACATTAAGATGCCTAACTAATTCACCGAATCTAAATCCATTCAAGTTTCTCCCCGACGACCTTGACCCCTACCACCCAAACCCCACGACGCCAGAATCGCGGGCATCGCCATCAGCGAATCGATCAAACCATCACACTCCAGCGCCGCCGACCCCGCCGGCCCGGCATAGCCATAGCTTACGATGAACACCGGCAGACCGGCCGCTCGCGCGGCACTCACATCGACCGGCGAATCACCAACCAATACGCTGTGCTCAGGTTCCACGTCTAGCAGCCGGCACGCGTGCCACAACGGTTCGGGATCGGGCTTCATTTTGTCGATAGAATCCCCGGCAACCAGCACATCGAGGTAGCGGGCGAGCCCCGTTGCGAGCAGCAGTGGCGCGGCGAGTTCTTTCGGCTTGTTGGTGACGCAGGCGAGCCGGTATCCAAGCCGTTGCAACTCGCCGAGCCCACTCCCCACATGAGGAAAAACACGGCCGAGGCGTCCATTGGTCTGCGCGTAGTGGCGATGGAACACATTCACCGCATGTTCGGCGTCGACGCGCCGAGCCAAACCGGCTGCTTCCAGCGAGCGTCGAACCAGATTGGGCACGCCCTTGCCGATAAAGCCGCTGACAGTCGCGAACGGCAAAGGCGCCGAACGGAACTCGTCGAGCATCTGGCTGACTGCTTCGACGATGTCCGGCGCGGTGTCGACCATCGTGCCGTCGAGATCGATCAGTACGGCTTTGGGTCGCATGCCTTTCACGAGAAGTTCCTGATGCATGCTCAGGCCGACTCGGTCAGCGCGTGGCGATGCCAATGACGCAAGGTGGCCAGATCGACCCAGCGAGCCTCTTCATTCTGGACCAACGAAGGAATCGGCGCGTGCGGCTCACCCAAGTCGGGCAGCACGGCTAACGCGCCGTCGAAGTCATCCTGCGACGTGTATGCGGTCGGTGTCACGATCGTAGGAACGCCGGCCGCGCGTGCCGCGCGCAGACCATTCGATGAGTCCTCGAAGGCAACGCAGTCCGAACCTTTGAGCCCGAGTTGCCGAAGCACGTCGAGGTAGACCTCGGGCGAGGGCTTCTTCTCGTGGGTCGTGCCGGCATCGCAGATTGCGGCGAAGCGGGTCCGCCACGCGGGTCCGAACGGTGTTTGCAGTAGTGCATCGAGGTTCGCGGGGGTCGTGGTCGTGGCGATCGCCACTGGAATAGCGGCAGCATGCGCCTCGGCAATCAGACGCGCAATGCCTGGCCGCAGCGGCAAACCGCCATTGCGCACGCGCGCTGCGTAATGGCGCGTCTTGATCGCATGCACGGCGTCGATCACGTCGCTCACGCGCGTGCCGTCCGCTTCTTCCAGATCGGCGACGTGCCAGTAATGCAGCAGGCGCTCCTTACCGCCCGCCACCTTCAAAAGGCGCGTGTAAAGGGGCTCGTCCCAGAACCAGTCGAGACCCGCTTCGGCGAATGCGGCATTGAAGGCCTGCAAATGAGCGGTCTCGGTATCGGCAAGCGTGCCGTCGACGTCGAAGATCAAGGCTTGCATGGTCCGGTGCTCCTGGTTTCATGCAGCCACGATAGCGGAGCCGGATGCCGATTTGAATTCAGAGATTCTTTGGACTTCGTTAAGGCATCCTTTATGTGATCGTGGCATGCGCCGCGCGGCGGCGCGAACGCAGGACAGCGCAAGGCAGCGCAAGTGCCGTGGTCTTCACTTCTTCGCCCGGGGATCGGTCACGAAGCCGATTTTCGTCAGCCCTCCGGCCTGTGCAGCCGACATCACGTCGGCGACGCGCTCGTAGGGCACTTTGCGGTCGGCCCGTAAATGCAGTTCGGGTTGAGGTTTCGCGCGAGCAGCCTCGGCGATCCTCGCGCGTAAAACATCGTCCGCCACGGCATGGCCGTCCCAGAGAATCGAGCCATCCGCCTGCACGGCGACGTCGAGATGCGCGGGTTTGAGATTGTCCGGCTGGCTGCTCGCTTGCGGAAGATCGATTTTCACCGCGTGCTGCATGGCCGGAATGGTGACGAGAAAGATGATCAGCAGCACCAGCATCACGTCGACAAGCGGCGTCATGTTGATTTCGCTCATCAGGCCGCTTTCGTCGTCGTCGGAGAACGGGGTCATTGCCATTTGAGCGCTCCATCGCGTGTGTCGTCGCTCGTGCCGTCATTCGCTCCGCCCGCCACCAGGGGTGCACCGCGCGGCACGATGCGCATGTCAGGACCGGTACTCGACGGCAGTTGCGAACCGGTTACGAAATACGCGTGCAGTCCATGCGCGAAACGCTTGAGTCTCGTCACGATCGACTTGTTCGCGCGTGTCAGGCCGTTATATCCCAGCACCGCCGGTATCGCCACGAACAGGCCGAAGGCCGTCATGATCAGCGACTCGCCGACCGGTCCGGCGACATGATCGATCGACGTCTGTCCCGTCTCGCCAATCAGGATCAACGCGTGATAAATGCCCCAGACGGTCCCGAACAGCCCCACGAAGGGCGCGGTGCTGCCGATCGACGCCAACACCGCGAGGCCGCTTTGCATGCGTGCAATGGCGTCGTCCATCGTGTCCTGCAGGCGGCGCGTAATCCAGTCGGATACGTCGATGCGGTCGTGCAGATGCGATTGCGTCTGCTGATGGTGGGCAGCGGCTTCCTCGCCGGCGAGAGCGAGCGCGAGAAGCGGATTGTCGCGGGGAGTCGACCCCGATGCGTGCGCGCCGAGGCTGTGCAATCCGTCTTCGAAACGATCGGCTTTCCAGAATTGCGCTTCGGCCTGGCGCGTCACGCGCTTGATCCGCATGACGGTCCATAGCTTGATGAGGATCACCGTCCACGACAGGACGGACATGATCAGCAGCGCGCTCAGAATGCAGCGTGTGATGATATCGCCGTTTTCCCAGACATTCGCGAGGCCATAGTGTTGCATGGTGTTTTCCTTTGACTCGGAGACAGGCTACTCGGCCAATCCGAAGATGAACGATTCCGAATAAGCGGCACGCACCGCTTCGCCGTTTTCCCTGTAGGGTTGGCACGCTCCCGCATGGATCGCAGCGAGCGCCGCGTCGTCGAGCCGGGGATAGCCACTGCTCTTTTGAACTTGAGCGGTTTCGATGTGGCCGCTCAGGCCTACTACGAATCGGACGATCGCAGTGCCGCTTTCACCGCGGCGCTTCGATACCTCGGGATAGTCCGGCTTGGGAATAGCGCAGTCGACGTGCGACACGCTCCTTGGGGTACTCGATGCGGGCACGGTGCGCTCGGCAGCGGTTGCAGAAGCATTCGCCGCCGGTGCTGCGGGGGATGGCGCAGCGGCAATGGGCGCAGCCACCGGTGCAGGCGAGCGCGAGGAATCACCGGATGGCGACGGCACGCTCGGCGCAGGTGCTGCGCTGGTGCGCGGCGGCTTGGGATGAGGCTGCGGCAGGAGTTTGCTCCGTACTGCGGGCTGCGCGGCTTGCGGCGCGGCAACCGCAGTGGCCGCGGCGGGCACGGCAGGCTGAACAGGCGCGACAGGTTCGACAGGTGCAAGGACTTGCGGCTCATCCCTCAACAGCATCGCGACGATGGGCGTCGCTTCGACCGTTCGCTCGACTGTCCTGTCTCGCGTCGCCAACACCCACCCAAGCAAGCCCGCATGAGCGGCGATGACGGCGCCCAGCGCCATGACGATACGACGCCGCGATGCCGTATCGATCGCGGTATATCCAGCCGTCGCCATTGCACGTTCGAGCATTGCGGTCGAGGCCTCGCTTTGGCCACCTCCGCGCTCATTTTCCACCCCTACAGCGCGTTTTAGTACTGCCGCTGGTCTCACCGAGTCAATTCGGGAAAATCTCCCGCCCGATGTGCGTTGTCAAACGATCCTCCGATGAACTACTTTGCTTGAATGGCGCGAGCTTTCGCGGCGTAGCGATTTCACTACGGAGTACAACAATGCTGGAGACAAGCTTTCGTATCACAACACCAGGACGGTCCCTCGCTTTCGCTGTCACCACCCTGGCCACCGCCGTTGCGGCGCTTGCGCTCGCCGCGAGTACGGCCTACGCGGCGGCCCCAATAGCCTACGTGACCAGCGAGAAGGCCGGTGTCGGCGTGATCGATCTGGACCAGATGACGTTGACGAAGACGTTTCCGGTCGGCGCCGACGGCCCGCGCGGCCTGAGTCTGAATGCGGATGGCACACGGCTTCTCGTGGCGAACAAGAATACTGGTGACCTGGCGGTGATCGACACGGCTTCGGGTCAGGTCGTCCAGCGTGTGAAGATCGGCAAGAACCCGGAATTTGTGCGCGTGCACAACGGCTACGCATACGTGACCTACGAGCCCGGCGAAGACGGCGGCCCACCGGCCGCCAAAGGCAAGCCAGGTGCTGACGGCCCGCCCGCCGCCAACGGCAAGCCGGGCGCCGACGACGATGACGCCAACAAGCCGCCCGCTGAAATCGCGATCGTCGATATGAAGACCTGGCGCGTGATTCGTTCGGTCACGAGCGGCCATGAAACCGAGGGGATCGAATTTTCGCGCGACGGCAACACCATGCTTGTGACCAATGAGGGCGACGATACGGTCTCCGTCTATCACGTCCGCACGGGCGCGCCGGTCCGAACCGTGAAGCTCGCGGCAGGCGGCCGGCCGCGCGGCATCCGCCTGTCACCCGACGGCAAGGACTATGTCGTCACGCTCGAATCGCTGAGCAAGTTCGTGGTGATCGACGCGCGCACATTCCAGGTCGTGAAGACCGTCGATACGAAGCTCGGCCCTTACGGCGTAGCGTTCGGACCGGATGGCAAGCGTCTTTTCGTCGCCGCGGCGCGCGACAAGACGGTGCAGGTGTTCGACGGGCACAGCTACGAGCATGTCGCCGACGTGCCGGTGGGCCAGCGCTGCTGGCACTTCAGCTTTACGCCGGACGGCGCGAAACTGCTGGTGGCATGTGGCCGCTCCGATGCGGTCTATGTGCTCGACGCGCAGAATTATCAGCCGATCAAGCAGATCGGCGAACTGCCGTTGGCGTGGGGCATCGTCACGTATCCGCATAGCGACGGCTCGATCGAATCGCATTGAGCGCGTTGCCTGTGAGCCGATCGACGCGTCGGTCGGCTCACGCGCATTACGCGTTACTTCCACGCGTAGTGCAGCCCGACCCAGAAACCGCGCGGCGCGCCCGGCCCGACGAACTGCTCGTTGATCGGGTTGGCGCCGTCGAACATATGGTTCGGGCCGTTGAAGAAGTTCTCGCCGAGCGCGCCGAAGCTCGCATAGCGTTTGTCCAACAGGTTCGTGATGCTCGCGAAGACCTGAAGCTGTTTGGTCACCTGGTACGAGGTGTCCAGATCGATCAGCAGATAGCCCGCGATCTTGCCGTTCACATCCTGATTGTTCTCGTCACCCTGCGCATAGACGCTGCCGCGCCAGGTCAGGTTCGTGCCGATGTTCCACTTCGCGGTGGCCGCGTAGTCGAGTTGCAGCTTGACGGTGTTCGCCGGGATACTGGGGATATGATCGCCCGACTTGACGGTGATGTTGCCGTTCTGATCCGCACTGGAATTGCTCGGACTGCTTTCGGTCCAGCTCGACCGGTAGGTCGCGTCGACGTAGCTGTAGCTGGCCGTAACGGCGAGCGGCCCGAGCTGGCTGTGTCCTGAGAGTTCGAGGCCCTGCCGGCGCGTGCGGCCGACATTCTGAAAGAAGCCCTGGTTGCTGGTGGCGCCATTGGTGCTGATGAACTCGATATCGTTGTCGAGTGTCGTGCTGTAGACGGCGGCGCTCCAGGTCGTCGCCTGGCCTATCCGTCCACGGGCGCCGATTTCAAAGGTCTTCGAGATCACCGGCTGGAGCGACGGATCCGACACGAAGTCGTTCGGCAGTGAGCAGGGCGCGGACGGATCCGCACAGGCCAGTTCGATGGCGGTCGGCGAACGCATGCCTTCGTTATAGGTGGCATAGGCCGTGAATGCGGATGTCGGATTCCAGTTGATGCCGATCGCCGGATTGAAGCGGGAAAATGTATGGTGGCCGTCGAGCTGAGGCTGCGTGCCGCTCGAGTCGCCGATCGTGGCGTCTGCCCAGTTATAGCGGCCGGCGAGCGTCAGCGTCCATTGCTTCGTGAGCGACAAGGTATCCTGCAGATAGATGCCGTAGTTTCCGTTATGCGTTTTTGCCGCGGTTTCCTGCTCGAAATCGCCGATGCCGATGGTCGCGCGTGAAGCGGTGAACACCGCATTCTGGGAAGACTGGGTGTACCGGGAGTTGGCGATATCCGCGGACATACCCGCGACGAACTGGTTCTCCATCCCGCCGAGCTTGCCGAGCAGCGTGAGTTGCAGGCTCGCGCCATAGCTGTCGGTCGAGACGATCGATCTTTCGTTGGTCGCCTGGGTCGTATCGACGTTGCCGTCGTCGTCCACCGCGCCGAAATTCGGATTGGTGTTGCTGCTGACGTTGTCGTTGCGGAAGTGCCGGTAATAGACGTTGCCGCTCAGCTCGACATGATCGTTGAAGTAATGATCGCCCGACAGCGTCGCGTAGGCGGCGCTGTTCAGATTCTGGTCGGGATAGGTATAGGGCTGCTTTGGATTGCCGAGGAATGAGCGCGGAATGGTCTGCGTGCCGTGCAGATCGTTGTCCGCGCCGCCGCCCGAGAACGACAGCGTCGTATCAGCGTCGGTATAGCGCAGCTTGCCGAATGCCTGCCGCACGCGGCTTGCATTCTGCTCCGCCCAGCCGTTGTCGTTGGTCGCGTTGCCGGTCACGTAGTAATCGAGATTCTGACCGATGGTGCCGCCCTGTTCGATCTGGGCGGACTTGCGGCCCCAGGAGCCCACTTGCACCTCGGCCTCGCCGCCGGGGCTCGTCTTGCCGTTCTTCGTCGTGATCGCGATGGCGCCGCCCAGCGTGTTGAGACCGTAGGTCGGATTCGAACCGGGAATCAGCTGGATCGTATCGATCGCCTGTTGCGGCAGCAGGTCCCAGTTGACCACGTCGCCGAACGGCTCGTTCACGCGTACGCCGTCGACGAACACGGAAAGGCCCTGCGGCGTGCCGAGCAAAGGCGACGCGGTGAAGCCGCGATAATTGACGTTGACCTGATACGAATTGCCCTGCGCGTCGGCGATATCGACACTCGGCAGGTTCTTCGCGAAGTAATCGGTGAGCGTGCTGCGGTGCTGTTGTTCGAGATCCGGTGCGTGAACGGTCTGCACATTGGCGGGCACTTGCGAGAGCGGCGTGCCGATACCGAGGAGCGGCGTGGTGCCGACGATGACGATCGGCGCGAGCTTCACCGCATCAGCCTCCGGATTCACGCCGGCCGGCGCGGCGGCGGCCGCCGCCGCTGAGGGCGTAGCCGCTTCCGTCTGGGCCCACGCCGAAACGGACAAACTCGCGAGGGCGCCGCCGAAGCAGAGCGTGAGACCGGCCCGCCGGCGCAAACGTGGCAAGTCCGGTAAGCGAGATGCGCGGTGCGCGCTGGATGGCGTGTTCATCGTTCTGTCTCCGGCCGGATCGACGCTATCTTCATGAGCGCCACCGCGTTGCGGCGTGCGTAGCGCTTTCTTTGTGTGTGTGCAAAGCTTCGCATACGCTGGCGCGCGAAACCCGGGAGCTTTTCCCGATATCGCGGGGAAGCGTTCCCAAACGCGCTGCGACACACCGCTGTGTGCAATCGGTCTGAGTAGAATGCAAACGTGACGAATGCAAACGTGATGGCAAGCGACCCCTCGAACCCTTCTTCAGTGCGCTCCGTACCACCGCATTCGGCGGTGTGGCGCGACCTTGCGTGGGTGTTTGCGCTGTCGGTGCTCGCCGCCGTGCTGAGCGCGAGGTTCGATTTCAGCGAGCACGCGTACCGCTGGACGCGGGGCCTCGAGCGTTTCCAGCTCGACGAATTGCCGGGCACGCTGTGCGTGCTCTCCATCGGCCTCGCGTGGTTTGCATGGCGCCGTTACCGCGACGCGCGCCGCGAACTGAGCCGGCGCTGCGCACTGGAAGAGCAGGCTGAGCGGCTGCTCGCCGACAACCGGCGTCTCGCCAATCAGGCGCTGCAAGCAGAGGAACTGGAGCGCCGCCATCTGGCGCGCGAGCTGCACGATGAGCTAGGCCAGTACCTCAACGCAATCTCGCTCGACGCCGCGCGCATCCGCGATCTGTCCAGCACACGCGAGCCGGAGATACATCGCGTCGCGCTCGGCCTCATGCAGAGCGCGACCCACGTCTATCGGCAGATTGGCGGCATGATCCGGCGACTGCGGCCGATCGGCCTGGATGAGTTCGGTTTGCCGAGCGCGCTGGAGCATTGCGTCGACGGCTGGCGTGAGCGTCTGCCGGACGCGTCGTTCTCGCTGACGATCGAAGGGGACTTTGCCGGTCTGAGCGACGCGCTGACCATCACGCTTTACCGGCTCGTGCAGGAAGGGCTGACCAATGTGTCGAAGTTTGCCCGCACTGCACGCGTGGAAGTGTTCATGGTGCGTGCCCCGCGCGAGTCGCACGAAGGGCATGACGCCGGGCTCATCGATGAAATCGTCGTCACCATGGCCGACGACGGCCCCGGCGTCGACCTCGACAAGCCGCGCGGCGGGCTCGGCCTGATCGGCATGCGTGAGCGGGTCGAGGCGCTAGGCGGCGAGTTTCACGTGGCGAGCAAGCCGGAAGGCGGTTTCCTGTTCTGCGCGCGGGTGCCCGCTCACGCAGGGCTTGCCGAACCGGTGAACTGAAGCCCGAGGCGGCTTGCCATCTGGGCGAGCTGCACACCATTGTCGGCGCCGAATTTCTGCCGGATCACGGACTGATGATTGGCCACGGTCTTCTGGCTCAACCCCAGTTTCTCGGCAATGCTCGGCAGCGTATAACCTTGCACGAGCAGTCGCAGGACTTCGAACTCACGCGCCGACAACTGCCGTCCTGGCGGACCTTCGCTGAACGCGTTGCGCAGCGCGAGCGCCTGCGAGATATCCGGGCTCAGATAACCGGCGCGCCGGGCGATGGTGCGCACCGCCTCCACCAGCACGTCGGGCGCGCTGGCCTTGGTCACGTAACCGAGGGCGCCCGCATCGAGCGCGCGGCGCACGAAAATCGCGTCCTCATGCACGCTGAAGATCAGCACGCGAGCGTCCGGCTCGCGCGCGAGCATACGGCGCATCGCTTCGATGCCGCTGGCGCCCGGCAACGATACGTCCATTACCACCACGTCCGGGCGCAGCGCGCAGAAACGCTGATAGGCCTGACTGGCGTCGGCGGCCTCGCCGCACACATGCACGTCGGCATTCTGTTCGAGCAGACGCCGGTAGCCCTCGCGCACCACCGCGTGATCGTCGACGAGCAAGACGGAAATGTCTCCCGCTGTCATGGTCAGCCTCCTGTGCCGCCGTGTTCGCCGGTCTTCCCGCATGCCGCAACGGACGCCAGCTTGCGCGAGTTGGCGTCGTTGCGAAACAGGATCGGCTGCTCGCGCGGTTCAACTGCGGCGGCCGCGCGCCGCGCCACGTTCACCACCTTCAAGACCGTGTCATGCGACGGCGACTTGTCGCAGACGGGGTCGGCATTGGCCGCATCGCCGGTGAGTAGATACGCCTGGCAACGACAGCCGCCGAGGTCGCGTTCCTTTTCGTCGCAACTGCGGCACGGCTCTTTCATCCAGGCGAGGCCGCGAAAGCGGTTGAAGGCGTCGCTCTCGTACCAGATTTCGCGCAGCGGCGTGTCTTTGACATTCGGCAGCACGAGTCCGGGCAGACTGCGTGCGGCGTGGCAGGGCAGCGCCGCGCCGTCCGGCGCAACGCCGAGAAACACCGCGCCCCAGCCGTTCATGCAGCGCTTCGGGCGTCGTTCGAAATAGTCCGGCACGACGAAGAAAATTTTGCAGCGCTCGCCCTGCGTGCGGCGGTAGCGTTCGACTACCTC
Organism: Paraburkholderia sp. RL17-381-BIF-C; assembly: GCF_046026435.1. Classification (NCBI taxonomy): domain Bacteria; kingdom Pseudomonadati; phylum Pseudomonadota; class Betaproteobacteria; order Burkholderiales; family Burkholderiaceae; genus Paraburkholderia; species Paraburkholderia sp. RL17-381-BIF-C. The sequence continues at coordinate 19,927 of NZ_JARESX010000010.1, forward strand.
TTCGGCTTCGTCGAGCTGTTCCTGAGTCGGCATCAACTGCGCTTCGTTCTGATGCGCCCAGCCGTAGTACTGCGTGTTGGCGAGCTCCAGGTATTCGGCGCCCATCGCGAGCGCCATCTCGATGATCTTGTCGACGTGCGGCAGGTTATAGCGATGCAGCACGCAGTTGAGCACCATCGGAAAGCCGTGCTGTTTGATCGATGCGGCGACGCGCTGTTTCAGATCGAAGGTGCGGGTGCTGCTCAGAAAGTCGTTCAGTTCCTGCGTCGAATCCTGGAAAGACAACTGGATGTGGTCGAGGCCGGCCGCTTTCAGCTCGCCGAGCCGCTTATCGGTGAGACCGACGCCGGAGGTGATCAGATTCGTATAAAAGCCGAGCTTGCGCGCCTCGGCGACCAGCACTTCGAGATCATCCCGCACCAGCGGCTCGCCGCCTGAAAACCCCAGTTGCGCGGCGCCGAGCGCGCGTGCCTCGCGCAGCACGCCGATCCATTGTTCGGTGCTCAACTCGCGGCTGTGATCCGTATAGTCGACCGGGTTGTAGCAGAACGCGCAGTGCAGTGGGCAGCGGTAAGTCAGTTCCGCGAGCAGCCAGAGCGGCGGCGCCACACCGTCCAACGTTGCTTGAGGTTGCGCCGCGGCAGCAGGTTGTGAGAGATCGGTCATCGCGCTACTCCAGCCAGCCGCGCAACTGCGCGTCGGCAACGAACGCCCGCACGTCCGGACCCAGCCCGGTCGTGTTGAACGCCTGCTCCAGGTCGGCGATCAGAGCGTTCATATCGCGCGTGCCGTCGCAACGTTTGAGGATTTCCGCCGCGCTCTGATTGAGCTTCACCATCCCTTCCGGGTAGAGCAGAACGTGCGCGTTCTGCGCGGGCTCCCATTGCAGACGAAAGAGCTTGCTGATGGTCGGACGATCGGCGGTTTGCATGGCGCCGCCGGCGCGTGGCAGGTCGTTCATTGCGGAAAGGCCTTTTCGATCGAATCCAGCATGGTCCACAGGATATCGAGCTTGAATTGCAGGATCTCCAGCGCGCGTTCCTGTTGTTCGCGCCGTGTGAAATGATCGAGCGTGACCGCGAGCCCGTGCTCCACGTCGCGTTGCGCGAGCGAGATGCGCGAGCGGAAATACGCGAGGCCAGAAGACTCGATCCACGGATAGTGTTCCGGCCAGGTCGCGAGCCGGTCGCGATGAACCTGCGGCGCGAACATTTCCGTGAGCGACGAGCAGACCGATTCCTGCCACGGCGCGCGGCGCGCGAAATTAACATAAGCGTCAACGGCGAAGCGCACGCCGGGCGTCACCTGTTTCAGCGACCACAGGTCGTCGCGCGAGAGGCCGACCGCGTCGCCCAGGCGCGCCCATGTTTCGATGCCGCCTTCCTGATCGCCATAGCCGTCGTGGTCGAGAATGCGCAGCACCCAGCGGCGGCGTGTCTCGCGATCGGGGCAATTCGACAATACGGCCGCATCTTTGAGAGGAATATTGATCTGATAATAGAAGCGGTTGGCGACCCAGCCGCGTATCTGTTCGCGGGAGCAGCCACCGCTATTCATCTTCACATTGAACGGATGATGAATATGGTAAGCGGTGCCTTTCGCCCGCAACTGTGCTTCGAATTCTTCGCGGGTCCAGGCGGGACTGTCGCCGCGTCCGTTCGTCTGCGTGTCGTGCGGCGGCGCCGTGCCCAAGGTGTCTTTCGCGTTCATGCCGTCTCCGTTTTCTGCTTCATCGCTATGCTTTTGAATCGACGCTTCATAACTTGCTTCGCAGTCATGCTTCACGTCATATTTCGAACGTCATTCCGTCGTACGCTACCTCGATGCCGTGTTCGGTCAGCGTGCGCCGTTCCGGCCCATCCTCGACGAGAATCGGATTGGTGTTGTTGATGTGAATCAGCACCTTGCGGACATTGTGCGCGTCGAGCGAATCCAGTACCTCGATCATGCCGCCCGGCCCCGACTGCTGCAGATGGCCCATATCGGCAGCAGTCTTCTTCGAGAGACCCAGGCGGATCATTTCGTCGCCGGTCCACACCGTGCCGTCGACTAGCAGCAGGTCAGCCTCACGCATCGCGGCGAGCACGTGCGCTTCGATCGCGCCGAGTCCGGGCGCGTAGAACACGCGCTTGCCGGTCTGCCGGTTCGTGATGACGAGCCCGATATTGTCGCCGCGCTCGGGTGCGTTGCGATGCGGCGAATAGGGCGGCGCCTTGCTCGACAGCGGCAGCGCGTCGATCTGTACGCCGTTGAGTGCGTCCACGGCGAGCGGCGCGCCGTCGAGCGCGATACGGCGATGTTCGACGCCGCAATAGTGCGAGAGGATCGGCGCGACCGGAAAACCGCTGCACAGGTCCTGCCAAACGGCATCGGTTGCGTAGAGCGGCAGTGGCGTGTCGCGCTCGCGCAGCATCAGCAGGCCGGTGACGTGGTCGATCTGCGCGTCGATGACGAGCACTGCGGCAATGCCGCTATCGCGCACGCGGCGGGCCGGCTGCAATTCCGGATTGGCGGCGATCTGCGCGAGCAGATCGGGCGACGCGTTGACGAGCAGCCAGTCCTCGCCATTCGCACTGACTGCGATCGACGATTGCGTGCGGCGCGTCGCCTTCAGCGTGCCGCGCCGCACGCCGTCGCAATTGCGGCAATTGCAGTTCCATTGCGGGAAACCGCCGCCCGCCGACGAGCCGAGTACCGTGATTTTCATGCCGCGCGGCGCAGAACGCGCCCCTCGTGAGCGGTTGGAAGGAACATCGTTGCGAGTGCGTGGGCAACACGTTCGTGCAGTCTCGGGTCGCTCGCGAGATGGCCTGCGCGCACGCATTCGACGTGGGCCGCGGGAACGGCACGCACGAGACGTCGCAGATTGCCCGGCGGGCAGACTGGATCGCGCGAGCCATGCACCGCGGCGAGCGGCACGCCGGCCGCGGCAGCGTGGCGCGCCAGCGCGAGCAGACGGGTTTCGCCGAGCCAGCAGCGATGCATCAGGTAGTGGGCCTGAATGCGGTATTTGCCGACCAGCTTGCGTACGTCTCGACGCGAAGTTCTTGCGGGCGAGTGTGCGCGGCGCGAGTCGGCGCTGGCGAGCACGGCATTTTCATAGCCGCGCCATGCGAGCGCGATTGCATGTTGCGTCGTTTCGTTTGCGTCGCCACCCCGTTGCAAGCGCTCATGGCAGCGGGCCAGCAACGCCGCGGGCCGGTCGCAATGCGCGGCCGCACAGAGCTGCGTCCATGCCCGTGGTGCGTGTTTGCGCGCCGTGACGAAGAGCCCGCGGACCTCGCGCAACGAAGTGAGAAACAGCCCTCGCATCACCACACCCGTCACCGAGTGCGGATGCCGGCCGGCGTAAGCGAGCGCGAGCGCGGCGCCCCACGAGCCGCCGAGTACGCCCCAACGTTGCACGCCCAGGCGAACGCGGATCGCTTCAATGTCTTCGATCAGCCTATCCGTGCGGTTATGGCGCACGCTGCCGTGCGGCGTCGAGGCGCCGGTGCCGCGCTGATCGATCATCACGACCCTGAAGCGCGTCAGATCGAAAAGCCGCAGCGCGCCTGGCTGGCTGCCGCTGCCTGGGCCACCGTGCAATACGACCACCGGCACGCCGTCAACTGCGCCCGCCACCGTGAACGACACACGATGCCCGTCGCGCGTACGCAGCGTATCGACCTTCAGCGGTGCAGGTGCTGACGCCTGCCGTGAAGCGCGCCGCATCATGGCAACATCCTCGCGAGCAGATTGTCGCGATCGATCAACTGATGCTTGAGCGCACCCGCCACATGTAGCACGATCAATACGATCAGCGCATAGCCGATCGCCTGGTGAAGCCCGAAGAAAAGTTCGCGCAAGGCCGCGTCATCCCAGCCCCACTTTGGCAGCGCAATGCCCCAGAAGCGCGTGCCATAACGGTTGAACGACGAACCTAGATAGCCGCACACCGGCATCGCGACCATGGCTACATATAAAAGGCCCTGCGTAGTGCGCGCGGCGGCGCGTTGCCACGGTCGCATCGGCGGCAAGGGCGGCCCTTTGAAGGCCGCACGCGCCATGATGCGCAGAAGCACCAGCAGGAAAACCGTCAGTCCGACCGACTTGTGAAGGTTGAGCAGCGTCGCCTTGAGAGGCAGCCCCTTCGGCAGTCCGACCATATACAGTCCAAGCGCGAGCAGGCCGATAATGCCGACGGCAATCAGCCAGTGCAACGCGATCATCGCGCCGGCATAGCGCGGTGCGGGTGCGTCGGCACCCGCAGATAGGTGGGGAGAATGCGCCATCGTCATGCCTGTCTCCTTCGTTATCCGGTGTTTCTGCCGAACACCGTTTGCCTGGCCGCTTTGCGGGCCGACCGGTTTCGGCGGCTAGCTCACGACCAGTATTTCGCCGCGTCCGTCGACTGCGAGATCACCCGTATAGCGCGCCGGCAAGCTCGCCGTGCGCCACTGCGAGAAGGGCGCGATTTCATCGGCGAGACTGCGCACGAGGAGCGCCCAGAACACGTCGAAACCGCGACCGCCGCCGGTAAACGTCGGCGGCAAGCGCGTGGGCCGCTGGGCAAGCACGAGCGTGCCGCGTCTCATACCATACGCATAATGCGCGCCCAGTTGCCCGGCGATACCAATGGTGCCTGCCACGAGCCGCGACGCGGCAAAATCGCCCGCATTGCCGCCGACCAGCACGAGGCCGCGGCGCATGCGATCAGCAAGCCGTGCGCCCGCGTTGCCATGAATCGTCAGCGTGCCGCCTGTCATGCCTTCCATGTCGCCGGCGAGTGCGCCGGCGGCAAAATCGCCGCTATGGCCGGTCACGGTGAGGCGGCCGCCGCGCATTTCACATGCGGTGAAATGACCGGCGTCGCCGTGAATCTGCAACGTGCCGCCCGCCATCTGGAAACCGCTAAAGTCGCCGGTCGAACCGTGCACGACGATATGCCCGTCCGCCATCCGCGCACCGATACGGTCGAGCCAGGGTGCCGCGTTCTCGATCACCAGCATGGCGCCAGCGTGAGGCGCCGCGGGTTCGGTGGCGGCCTCATGGCGCGACACGTCGAATATATCGCCCACGATACACCTGTCATTGCCCGCGGGCAGGGCGAGGCGCTCGATCTGCGCCACGCTCATCGCCGCGAGCGACGCCGGCTGCAGCGCGGAAGCGTCGACGCGGAAACCCGGGGCCGTTTTCACGCGCAGCGTGGTGTGTTGACTCATGCGCGGCTCCCGTCGAGGCCTGCGGCAAGGCTGTGGAGATGAAAGTGGTAAGGCCCCAGCTTGCCGCCGTAGTTGCCCGCCGAAATCCGCAGCAGGCCGGCCGCCCGCCCGAGTCCGGTGGCCGCGGCGATCCCCGCGCTCATCGCGGCGCCGACATCCGCATCCGTGAGCCCGTCGATCACGATTTCGAGCACGCAGCCGACTTCCGCGCTCAGTTCGCTACGCGGCGAGAGACCCGTGAGGGTGGGACAGAACGCGTCGTTGGTGGAGGCGCTCGCGCCTTTGTATTTGGAGCCGACCTTCGAACCCGAGCGCACCACGCCGCCCGGGAACGGCATGATCACATTCGGCAGCTTGCGCATGGCGGCGACCGCCGCTTCCGAGGCGGCGAGCGCGGCGTCGATATCGCGCGCGAGCAGGATCAGGTTGCCGCCGCCCACGGCCTTGACGGTCAGCGCGGTGTCTTCGCAGACGAATTCGCCGTCCATTACCGGCACGCGCCAGTAACGCGTGTCGCCGAGCATCTTCGAGATTTGCCAGCCGTCGCCGAAAAAGCGCAGTCCGCTGCCGAGCGACGCCCGATCGGATAGCGGCGCGCGGCTCGTGTCAGGATCGATGCCGCCATACACGGCGGTGGTCGGACACGTGAGCACGCATTGTCCGACGCGCCGCCCGATCTGTTTGGCCAATTCCTTCGACGACACCGCGAACAGCAGCACCGTCACACCCGGCCGGCCATCGGGCGTTTCCGCGGGCGGCAGCATGCGCTCGACGCCGGCCTCGCAGCCGCAGCCGATCACCGAGGTCGCGAACCCCGTCAGCGAGTGGGCGGCATGCATCGCCCACGCCGGCGTATGGGCGGTGATGACGAGCCGGGTCGCCTTCATCGGAAAAGCTTCCGCGAAGGTGGCGTCGATCGTGGTGCCGTTGATCTGCAGGGTCGCCGGTTCGCTCATTGTGTGCGCTTCACTTTGTGCTCAGCCGTTCGCGAGACATTCGACCGGCAGCAATCTGCCGCCGCGGCAGCAATTGCAGATCTCGTCGTCGCTGATGGCCGCATGCGCGAAGTTGCTCGCGAGATTAGCGTCGCTGTAGGCGCGCAGCGTCTTCTCGATGCCGCGATCGAATTCGGGCGAGACGAAATGGATGCCGCCCGTGGGCGTGGCGACGAGCGTGCCGTCGCGCGCGACCAGTTCGCCGTCCTTGAACACATAAGCGGGCGACGTAAACATCCGCTCGCGGTCCGCGACATCGCGATAGACGGCAATATCCGCCGCGGCGCCCACGCCCAGATGGCCCCGGTCGCGCAGTCCGAGCAGGCGAGCCGGTCCGGCGCGCGTGATGATGGCGATCTCGTACAGCGAGAACTCGCGTTGCAACTGCGGCAACGCGCTCGCCACTTGCGCGTCGGCATTGAGCTTCGCGAGCTGCTCGTCGCGAAACGATTTGTCCATCAGCAGACGGATCAGATGCGGATAGCTCGTAAACGGGCCGCCGTTCGGATGATCGGTCGTCATCGCGACACGCCACGGATCGTCGACCAGCAAAAAGATTTCGAGCCCGATGATCCACTGCAATGCATTCACATAGCTCTGCTCGCGATAGCGGAACGGCACCACGCCACAGCCCGCGTCGCATTCGATATCGCCGACCACCCATTTGTGCGGCCGCGCGAGCGGCGTGTTGCGAAACTGCATCATGGTGTCACCGGAGGCCGTGACGGTCTGTCCGAAGATGATCTGGCCGACGTCGATCGACACGTTCGGCCGCGCGTTCACCGCTTCCGCGATCTGCCGCGCGCCCGACGAAAATTTTTGCGGACCCTCGGTGCCATAGCTATGAAACTGGATATGCGTGAGATGGATCGGCAGCCCGTCGGCGGCATCCATGGTGGCGATCGTCGAATCGATATTGCCGGGCACGCCGAGATTGCTCGCGTGGACATGCAGCGGATGCGGCACGCGCAGTTCGGTCAACGCGCGCGACAAAGTGTGCAGCACATCGCGCGGCGTGATGCCGTAGTGCACGTGCGGCTCGTCGACGTTGAGCGAGCGCTGGTTGAATTTGAATGCGGAGATGCCGCCCGGATTGACGACCTTCACGCCGAGCGCCTTGCTCGAGTGAATCGTCCAGCCGATGTAGTCGCGCAGACGCTCGAAGTCATTGCGTGCAGCGAGCATCTGCAGGAACAGTTCGTCGTTGCCGAGCATCACATACGCGCCGTGGTCGATGATCGGCGTATCGCCCATTTCGAGGTGCGTGTGGCGTGCGTTTGACGGCATCATGGCCGGTTCGAACGCGGCCGTGTAGCCCATCTCGGCGTAGCGGTAGCCGGTCGCGAGCGTGCCGGGCGTGCACACGCCGCACGACGGCAGCCGCAGGTAGCGGCCGTTCGCGTCCTGTACCGCTTCGTAGGCGGCGTCCCGCACAGGATCGTCGCGATGATCCTCGGGTAGCAGCAGGCGCGAAAGATTGGTCTTGCCGCCGCCGATATGCGAGTGCATGTCGATACCGCCTGCCATCACGATCATGCCGGTGGCATCGTATTCATGGTCGGCCGGCGTGGTGGCGGGCAGGTCGACAACGCGGCCGTCGCGAAAGGTCAGATCGCGGCGCTCGCCGTCGACGCCGTTCGCCGGGTCGTAGATCGTGCCGCCTTTGAGCCGGACGAGACTCATGGCTGCACCTGCGCGGCGGGCTCGGCGACGAGTCGCGCGGCCAGTTGCGAGACGATCGCCGCCACCGAGGGCAGCGCCGCGCCTCGCGCAGGAGAGAGCGGCATGACGACCGAACCGTCGACACGAAACAGATGGCCGCCGCTATCGATGCCTGGCGTCGCGACCGGAATGAAGACCGTGGCGCCGCCGCGCGCTTTGGCGGCGTCGGCTAACGCGGGATGGCCGAGCACGATCGCCGGCACGCTCTCGTCGAGCGCTTGCGGCCATGCCGGCGGTGCGAAGCTGGCGACCCACAGCAGGGCATCGATTTCGCCCTCGGCGAGCAGTCTGGCCGTGCGATAGCGATACGGATCGTAGTCGAGCGGGGCCGCGCGGGCGATGCGTGCCGGCGTCGAGACACGCGTGCGGAGTGGCAGACCCGAGAGCCAGGTCACGGTCTGGTTGACGGTCAATGCGCCGTCGTCGCCGCCGAGCGCGAGACAGACGGCGCGTACCGTGCGGTTTGCCGCTTTGACGATCCGGTTCAAGGCTTCGATCAGCAATGCGGCGTGCGGGCCGGGCAGTGCGGCAGGCTCGTAGACGAGCACGGTGTAGTGCGCGGCGGCGATGCGCGCCTGCAGCGTGGCCAGTGCTTGTGCCGCACCCGTGCCGTCGTCTTGCAACGTGCCGGCTTCACGGCCTTCGGCTAGCGCGGACCAGAGCGCGAGCGTGTCGAAAGGATCGGCGTGCGGCAGGAGCGCTTCGACGTGTGTATTCGCCAGGCCGCTCGCAGCCGGGTCGGGCGTGCAACCGACGAACACCAGCTCGCGTTGCTGCGGCGTGCCTTCCAGCGTACGCGCGAAAAATCGCGGATAACGCTGCGACGGCTGACAGCCGAAAAACACCAGCAGGTCCGCACGCGAACGCACTTCGGAAAGCGTCGTGAAAAACGAGCCGCGATCCTGCAATGACAGCGTGGCGGCGCTCGATGCATCGCCATGCAGATGGTCGAGGATCGCGCCGCAGCCGGCGGCGAGCGTGTACAGCGCGCGGGTGCCCGCAACGTCCGTGGTCAGCGCACCGAACAACGGGCGGCGTGCCGACGACAGGATCCGCGCCGCGCTCGCCACTGCGGTATCGAGATCCGCGTCGTGTCCGTCGACGCTGTTGCGGCATGCTGCGTCCGCATTGCCGAAACACGCAAGCGCTTGCGCGAGCCGCGGGCATTCGGTATCCGGCACGGCGAGCGTGGCGTCTTCTCGAGACTCGACGACGAGGTCGTCGCACAGCAGTGGGCAGAACGGGCAGGTCCAATCGCGCGTCACTGTCGAGGCGGGCACGTTGGCCGCGGCCGACGGGTTCGGGGACGATGGATCATTGGGCGAGAGATGCATGGCCGCATTTTTAGCAAGCTCCATGCCGATCTGAATACAAGCCGGTGGCGCGGGTGTGCGACGCGTCGCGCGTGGCTTATGTGGCCCTGCGCTTAAAGCAATCGATACGGTCGCGGTTTTCGCCGCATTGCGCAGTCGTGGCGCTGATTCGGCGACGCGCTTGCCGGCTGCGCCGCACAGGTTGTGTGTCAACCTGGAGCAGAGTGTCACGAACTGCCACAACAGCTTGCCGTTCGTTTACATGCACACCCCCTGCGCCGATTGGCATGGAATTTGTATGGCTCGCTTAGGTGGACTCGGTGAGTGGCATGCCGATTCGGCGATCATGCAGCGCGGACGCCACGAGCCACGCAGAAGCGCCAGTGCGGGCTGCTGCCGCCATATCGTCGCGATCACGAATGCCGCCTGCTCCGATCACGGCGGTTTGCGCGGGTGCAGCGGCACGAATGCGTTCGACGGTGGCGAGATCGGGGCCGTCGTAGCTGCCCACCTGATCGAGTGTCATCGCGATCACTCTTCGAGGCCACCATGCGGCGGTGCGTTCGAATGCGGTAGCGGTGAGCAGTTGGCCGGCGCGATGGTCGAGCGAAAGGATCGGCGAGAGTCCGGCAGCGTCGGCGGCGCAGAGCGCGTCGAGGTCGTGGAGCGACTCGGTGCCGAAGACAGGTACGAGAGTCGCAAGATCGTGCGCAGGAGGTGGATTGCCGCTGTGGCTGTTGCGCTTGCCGGTGGCTTCGATGCGTTCGAACAGCGTATGCATCGACGAGTAGTCGGCATAGCCCGCGTCGAGCCAGATGTCAGTGCCGGGCAGGGCGGCACGCAATGCAGCGAGCGTCTCGACATGAGCGCCTTGCTGAAGGATCGCGCCGAGGTCGGCGATATAGAGCGTTCGTGCGCCGCTTGCGGCAAGCAGCGCACGAGCGATGTGAAGCGGCTCGCTGGTGGCGGCGAGCGACGAGCGGATCGGCCGATAAGCCGTGCGTTCGCCGCGCACCGCGCGCACCACGTGTCCGTCGAGCAGATCGAGAACCGGTATCACCTGCATAGGGGCGCGTTCCTTTGACCAAGATCTTTGTCTTCGAGTATCTCACCGGCGGCGGTATCGACCCGGCGCATGCCGGCGCGGCGAGTCTCGCCGACCTGAGCGCGCTGATCGTCGAAGGCCGGGTGATGCGCGACGCGCTCGCGAACGACCTGCGCGAACTCGACGGTGTGCGAGTGAGCTTCGCGAGTTCGCGCTTCGAAACCGTCGACCCGGCGCTCGCTCATTGTAGGGCCGCGCAAGGGGAGTCGATGACGGCTTTCGTCGCGCGTGCGGCGCGTGAGCACGATTACGCGTGGATCATCGCGCCGGAATGCGATGGGCTGCTGCTGCGTCTGTACGATGCGGTGGGCGCGGCGCGCTGGCTCGGCTGCGCGAAAGAAGCGATCCGCGTGGCGTCGAGCAAGAGCGCGACGGCGGCGTGCCTCGCGGCGCATGGCATCGCCACCACGCCTGCGATCGAACCCGGACAGATCGAACCCGGACAGGCCGAACCGGCACAGGCCGATGAGCGGCGCGGCGAGCGTTGGGTCGTGAAACCCGACGACGGCGCGGGCGGTCTCGATACCTTCGTGTTCGACAATTTCGTCGACGCCTGCGCCGAATACGAAGCCCGCGCGGCCGCCGCACGCAAACCCGTACTGCAGTCATGGGTCGAAGGCGAACCGCTCAGCCTTTCGCTCGTCTGCCGCGCCGAGGGCGTGGAACTCGTGAGCATCAACCGTCAGCAAATCAGCTTGAGCGCAGGCGATGCGGGGCAGCAACCGCGCATCGTCGAATTCGACGGCGTGACGGTCAACCAGATCGATCCGGCCGGCGACCAGGGCCGCATGCTCGACGTGCTCGCGCAACGCGTCGCGAAGGCAATGCCGGGCTTGCGCGGCTTTGTCGGCATCGACGTGGTGTGGCATCCGCAGCGCGGGCCGGTTGTGATCGAGGTCAATCCGCGGCTGACCGTCGCGTATGCCGGCCTTTCCGAGGCGCTGGGCGGCAACCTCGCACGCACGCTGCTCGCCGCGCACGGGGTGCGCATCGAGCGATCCGGTCCGGCGGCGCGCAGCCATGGCGCGCCGTGTGCCTGCGGAGCCCAGCCATGAGCGCCGCGCATGTCACGGTTAAGCATGCAACCCCCACGACGGAACAACGCGCGCCGATATTCGGCTGGGATGTCGGCGGCGCGCACGTCAAGGTTTCGCTGACCGATGGCCACGGCGCCGTGCTCGACATCGCGCAATGGGCGTGTCCGCTGTGGCAGGGGCTCGACCATCTCGAGCGAACCATCGACCTCGTCTTCGAACGCTGGCCCGCCGCGCAGACAGCGGCCGCGCAACACGCGGTGACAATGACCGGCGAGATGGTCGACCTGTTCGAGGACCGCGCGCAAGGCGTGCGGGCGATCGCCGCCGCGCTGGCGCAGCGGCTCGGGCCGCGGCTGCGCTTCTACGCCGGCGACGCAGGCTGGCTTACGCCGCAGACCTGCGCGGCCGGCTGGCGCAGCGTCGCCTCGGCGAACTGGCTCGCGACCGCGCGCTGGGTGGCGGCACGCGTATCCGACGCGCTGCTCGTCGACATCGGCAGCACCACCACCGACATCATTCCGCTCGCGGGCGGCTGTGTCGTCGCGCGTGCCGCGACCGATGCCGGGCGGCTCGCCACGGGCGAACTCGTGTACCAGGGCGTGGTGCGCACGCCGTTGTGCGGTATCGCGCAGCGCATCGAATTCGCCGGGGCGGCCGTCAACGTGATGAACGAATGGTTTGCGACCACGGCGGACGTCTACCGGCTCACGGGTGAACTGGCGCCGCAGTACGACCTGTACCCGAGCGCCGACCAGGGACCGAAGACGCAGAGCGCAAGCCGCACACGGCTCGCGCGGATGATCGGCCGGGATGCCCATGAAGCGGACCCGGCCGAATGGCGCAGGTTCGCGCTCCGCTGGCGCGAGTTGCAGATGCGCGAAATCGGCGTGAATCTGGCGCGCGTGACGGCGGCGCACCCTGAACTCGCCGCCGCGCCGCTGGTGGGCGCCGGCTGCGGACGTTTTCTCGCGGCGGCGCTGGCGCGCGAAGAGGCGCGTGGCTACATCGATTTCGGCGCGCTGGCGGCGGTGCCGGCGAGCCGCCTGGACTGGGCCGCGACGTGCGCGCCGAGTGTGGCGGTGGCATTGCTGGCGGCGTTGCACCACAGCGAAGCCATCGACGAAAACCGCAGCGCGGCGCCGCGGGCGGCGTGAGGCGAACGACTTGAGGCGAACGACTCGGCGTGGCGCAGGTTTGCCGCGCGAGGCGGAAAAGCCGCTGCCAGACGCGGCGCAACAGGCAGACGTGTCACGCAGTTGAGCAAACAGCAGGCAAATGCAGTCAATCGGAAGCGAGGACAACGGTCATGTGGGTGGTCAAGATCGGGGGCAGCCTGAGTCACGAGCCGACGCTGCGCCACTGGCTCACCGAGCTCTGTGAAGTGGGGGGCGGGCGCGTCGTCATCGTGCCCGGTGGCGGCGATTTCGCGGACAAGGTGCGGCAATACCAGAGCGAGTGGCGCTTCGACGATCTCGCCGCCCATAACATGTGTCTGCTCGCCATGACGCAATACGCGATTCTCATGCAAGGGGTGTTGCCTGAACTCGTGCTCGCTTCGAGCGAGGCGAAGATCCGCCGAGCGCTGCGCGACGGCCATGTCGCCGTATGGGTGCCGACCGCGCTGATGCGCGACACGCCGGACGCGATGAGCAATTGGGACACCACCTCGGACAGCCTCGCCGCATGGCTCTCGACGATGCTCAACGCCGAGCGGCTGATCGTGGTGAAGTCATGCCCGATCTCCGAGGGCGAGCGGCTCGAGACGCTGGCCGCGAGCGGCGTGGTCGACCGGTGTTTCGTCGACTATGTGAACGAAGCCAACTACGTGGTCGAACTGCTCAACAAGGACAATGTCGCGTTGATGCGCGACCGGCTGCTGAATACGCCGGTGAGCTAGCGCCCGGCCGCGTTGCGTGTTGCTGTCCGTGCGGCGAAATGCGACGACTTGCAACGACTTGCAACGACATGCGCAAGCGGCAAGCGCGCCTTAGAAATGGGCCACGCCCGCGGCGCTCGCATCCGCTGCGGCAACGGCGCCGCTCACCTCGCCCGCAGGACGATGCAGCGCGGCGGCCCATTGCGCGACGCGTTGCGGATCGAGCCGCGAGCGCCGTCCATCGACACAGAGCGCCGTGCGAAAACCCGCCACATCCGGCGCGAGCGCACGAATCTGGTCGTACTGCGCCCAGCCGAGCGAACCGGCAATGCCGCTCATGGCGCCGCGCTCGCGTGTGATCCGTAGCCACTGCGCGAGCGTGTCGCTATCCACGTGGTCGAATAGCGTGCTGCCGTCCTTGCCGGACGTGTCGAACATCATGCCCACGAAGCCGAGCGTGGCCGCGTAAGCGACCAGCTCGCCGTCCATGCCGCCGTCGCACAGCAGCACGGGCACGACCGCCGCCGGCAGGCTGGCCAGTTGATCGAGGCAGTGCCGTGCGGCCGGTCCGCGCGTCACGCCCACTTTCACATAATCGACGCCCGCGTCGCTGACTTCGATGACGCGTGTGGCGATCTCGTCCAGTGCGTCCGACGGCACGTCGCCAATCGTCGCGCTGATCGGCTTGACCGGGTAATGGGCGCGCAGCCGGCGCGCGATCCGCGTGATATCGCTAATCGACACACCGCCGAGCGCGCCCGCGTTCGGCTCTTTCAGGTCGATCAGGTCGGCGCCGGCCTGGGCGGCGTCGAACGCCTCGTCGTCCGAGCGGACGCTCGCGAGCAATGCGGTCATCGAGATTCTCCGAAACACGGGAAAGGCTAGTGGGATACCAGTTCGGCGGCCGAACCGCCGGAAGCTGCGAGATTGTCGCGGTGCCGCGCGATCGCGGCCGTGAGCCAGCTCCAGGCGGTGAGTTCGACCTCGCCAGCGGTTTTGTCGATGGCGATCTGCAGGTAGGCCATTTCGCGGTCCACCTTGTCGGCGGGCAGCATGAAAAGCCGGCTGACGAGAATCGCGCCTTCCACCACCGCGGCCTGGGCGCGGTTAAAGCCGCCGAACGGCGCATGGTTTTCGCGGTGCACGCATTTCATGCGCAGCACCGGGCGCTCCTTGTCGTCGCGGAGTTCGTCGAGTTCGAGTTCCGTATGCGCGAGCGACTCGGCGAGCCTGACGCTGGCCACGCGGCTTGCCGCGAGTGTCGGCCAATCGGTGGCGCAATGCGTGACGCAGCCGGCGAAGATGCGCACGTCCGTGGTGAAGTTCAATACCGCGGCGCGCGATGCGACGATATTGTCGAGCGTCACCGAAGGACGAAAAGGGGAGAGGATGACGAAGTCGCCCTCATAACGGGCTCCCATCGGCGCGATATGAGGACGGCCATCGCACGCTGCCGTGGTGACGATCGTTTCGTGGATCATGGCTGGGAACGCGTGTCCTGGCAGCGCCGAAAGGCCGGCCGTCTAGCTAGGGATTAACCCACCAATCCGCAGAAGGGCCGCGTCTCGCGGCCCTTGCGGGCTTAACGCGTAGCGATATACATCGTGATTTCGAAACCAAAACGCATATCGGTGTAGCTCGGAGTCGTCCATTGCATATGTGCTTCCTCCATGTAGTGATACAGCGTTGCGCCGTCGGTCCGGCGTGATGCCGAACTGCATTGGCGTTCATTACCACGCAAGCTCCATGCCGGGTTTTCGACCACGCGGCATGAACCGCGCACTGACGCGCCGCAATACAGCGTTTGCCGAATTGCACCGGCGCGGCGACCGGGCGGGCGGCACGAAACTGTGACGCCGCGCACTGTTCCGGGAATGCAGCAAAGTGTTCCATGACGGGCAGACGCCTGCTGTCCTCCTGTCACGCCATGCTTGCAGTTCCCATATGAACCATTGTCCACCGTTCCGAGCGCGGGTGTTGAAAATTCGCTTCGCGTTTCCGTGATGGATAACGGATCGGTTAAGTCTGCCAAATAAAATCGTGAATTCTCAATGACTGCGTTCATGCCTACAGTGCACACAAGCGCTTCGTTCTTCCGGCAGCGCGCCTGTTCACACTCGAGGATACGTCATGAACGATTTCAGTCAACCGGTGATCGATTCCATACACAAGCCGCGCGATGCGGCGAACCCTCGCGAACGGTACGCCGCGGGCGTGATGAAGTATCGCGAGATGGGCTACTGGCAGCCGGATTACACGCCGAAAGATACCGACGTGATCGCGCTCTTTCGCATTACGCCGCAACCCGGCGTGGATCCGGAGGAGGCGGCGGCGGCCGTGGCAGGCGAATCGTCCACGGCGACCTGGACCGTGGTGTGGACCGACCGGCTGACCGCATGCGACATGTACCGCGCGAAAGCCTATCGTGTCGATCCGGTGCCGGCCTCGAACGCCGGCGAGCCGCAGTACTTCGCGTACATCGCCTATGAACTCGATCTGTTCGAAGAAGGGTCGGTCGCGAACCTGACCGCGTCGATCATCGGCAACGTGTTCGGCTTCAAACCGCTCAAGGCGCTGCGTCTCGAAGACATGCGCATACCTGTTGCTTATCTGAAGACCTTCCAGGGGCCGCCGACCGGCATCGTCGTCGAACGTGAACGACTCGACAAGTACGGACGGCCGCTGCTTGGGGCCACCGTCAAGCCGAAACTGGGACTGTCGGGCAAGAACTATGGTCGCGTGGTGTACGAAGGATTGAGTGGCGGGCTGGATTTTCTGAAGGACGACGAGAACATCAATTCGCAGGCGTTCATGCACTGGCGCGACCGTTTTCTGTTTGCGATGGAAGCAGTGAATCACGCGCAAGCGCAGACGGGTGAAGTGAAAGGGCATTACCTGAACGTGACGGCCGGCACGATGGAGGACATGTATGAGCGCGCCGAATTCGCGAAGGAACTGGGTTCATGCATCGTAATGATCGATCTGGTGATCGGCTGGACCGCGATTCAATCGATGGCGCGCTGGGCGCGCAGGAACGACATGATCCTGCACCTGCATCGCGCGGGACACAGCACCTATACGCGCCAGCGCAATCACGGCATTTCGTTTCGCGTGATCGCGAAGTGGCTGCGTATGGCGGGCGTCGATCACGCGCATGCGGGCACGGCGGTCGGCAAGCTCGAAGGCGATCCGCTGTCGGTGCAGGGCTATTACAACGTGTGCCGCGAGGCGCACAACGAGGTCGACCTGTCGCGCGGGATTTTCTTCGACCAGCCGTGGGCCGGCCTGCGCAAAGTGATGCCGGTGGCCTCGGGCGGTATTCATGCGGGACAGATGCATCAACTGCTCGATCTGTTTGGCGACGACGCGATCCTGCAGTTCGGCGGCGGCACGATCGGCCATCCGGCCGGGATTCAGGCGGGCGCGGTGGCCAATCGCGTCGCGCTCGAAGCCATGGTGAAGGCGCGCAACGAGGGCCGCGACATCGTTCACGAAGGGCCGGGCATTCTCGAAGCCGCGGCGCGCTGGTGTACGCCGCTCAAGCAGGCGCTCGATACGTGGCGGGACGTGACCTTCAACTACGCGTCCACCGACACGCCGGATTTCGCCGCCACGCCGACCGCCGCTTGAGCGGCGGGCATTTGAAGATTCTCCGCGCAGGTCTGACCGCAGTGCCGCCGCACTGCGCGGGAGACTGTCGGCGCCGTTCCGAACGCTGCATTCATCAACGAGGTACGTCATGCGTATTACACAGGGCACGTTTTCCTTCTTGCCGGAATTGACCGACGAGGAGATCAGCTTGCAGATCGACTATGCGCTGCGCCAGGGCTGGGCCTG
Organism: Paraburkholderia sp. RL17-381-BIF-C; assembly: GCF_046026435.1. Taxonomy (NCBI): domain Bacteria; kingdom Pseudomonadati; phylum Pseudomonadota; class Betaproteobacteria; order Burkholderiales; family Burkholderiaceae; genus Paraburkholderia; species Paraburkholderia sp. RL17-381-BIF-C. The sequence continues at coordinate 37,016 of NZ_JARESX010000010.1, forward strand.
TTCGGTCGAATTCACCGACGACCCGCATCCGCGCAACACCTATTGGGAAATGTGGGGCCTGCCGATGTTCGATCTGCACGATGCGGCGGGCGTGATGCAGGAAGTGAAGGCGTGCCGCGAGGCGCAGCCGCAGCACTACATCAAGATCAACGCATTCGACTCGGTGCGCGGCTTCGAGACGATGCGGCTTTCGTTCATCGTCAACCGTCCGGACGGGGAGCCAGGGTTCCGCCTGACGCGTCAGGACGGCCCGGGACGGGTGCAGCGTTACGGGTTGTCGGGCTACGCGGGCGACCGGCCGTCGGGTGAGCGATACGGGCCGGCGCATTAGAAGATGGCCTCGCAATGCGAGGCTCGATGAACCGCCATGAGCAGAAGGAGTGGCCATGACCGAAGCTGCCGCCATCGACACGAACGCGCCGGACACGAACGCGCCGGTTTCCGCAGAGCGGGACGCTGCCGCTGTCGCGCTGCACGACAGGCGCGCGCCAGCGCCGCAGGTCGATCTCGCCGCGCTCTATCGCGATTCCGGCATCGGCGACGTGCTCGCCGAACTCGACCGCGATCTGGTCGGGCTCGTTCCGGTGAAGACGCGCATTCGCGAGATCGCGGCGCATCTGCTGGTTGAGCGCGGGCGCGATTCGCTCGGTCTCGCGAGCGGTGCGCCCACCTTGCATATGTGCTTCTCGGGCAATCCCGGCACGGGCAAGACCACCGTCGCGCTGCGCATGGCCGAAGTGCTGCACCGGCTCGGCTACATTCGCCGCAATCATCTGGTTTCAGTTACGCGCGACGATCTGGTCGGCCAGTACATCGGCCATACCGCGCCGAAAACGCGCGACGTACTGAAACGCGCGATGGGCGGCGTGCTGTTTATCGACGAAGCCTATTACCTGTACCGCCCGGAAAACGAACGCGATTACGGTCAGGAGGCGATCGAAATCCTGCTTCAGACCATGGAAAACCAGCGCGACGATCTGGTGGTGATTCTGGCCGGTTACGCGGATCGCATGGAAGTGTTCTTCGAGAGCAATCCGGGCTTTCGCTCGCGCATTGCGCATCACATCACGTTTCCCGACTACGACGGCGCGGAACTGCTCGACATCGCCGAGCGCATGCTCGCGACGATGCACTACCGTTTCGACGCCGATTCGCGGCGTGCTTTCGCGGACTATCTCGCCCTGCGCACCCGCCAGGCGAATTTCGCCAACGCCCGCTCGGTACGCAATGCACTCGATCGCTCACGGCTGCGCCAGGCCAATCGTCTGTTCGCCACGGCGATGCAAGGCGGCGCGCCGATCGACGCAGCCGCGCTCACCCTGATCGCCGCCGCCGACGTGCGTGCGAGCCGCGTGTTCACTGAACCGCTCGCCGCAACCGCCGGGGCGCCTGCGTCCTCTCATGCAACGCGCGCCGTGCCGGCGCCGCCAGGCTAAACGAAAACAATCCTCAGGAGATCGCCATGCAAGACGGACGTACGACGCTTTCGAAGTTTCTGATCGACACCCTCGACCGCCAGCCCAGTTCGGCGGGGACGGTACGTAACGCCGGCCTCTCGGCGCTCCTGATCGACGTCGCCGCCGCGATCAAGTCGATCTCCGCGATGCTCACCAAAGGCGCGCTCGGCGGCAACTACGGTTCCGCGCAAAGTCTCAACACGCACGGCGAAGAGCAGAAGAAACTCGATGTCGCGACCAACGAAATCTTCGTGCAGCAATGCGAATGGGACGGACTGCTGGCGGCGATGGCGTCCGAGGAAATGGAGAGCGTCTATTCGATTCCGCCTGGCTACCCGCGCGGCGACTATCTGCTCGCCTTCGATCCGCTCGACGGTTCGTCGAATATCGACATCAACGGTGTGGTGGGGTCGATCTTTTCGGTGCTGCGCAATGGCGACGGCAACGTGGACGGCAACGCGGGCGAGCCGCGCGGCACGATCGGCGAGTCCGCGTTTTTGCGGCCGGGCCGCGAACAGGTGGCGGCGGGTTACGCCGTCTACGGCCCATCGACCATGCTCGTGCTCTCGGTCGGCAACGGTACGCATGGCTTCACACTGGAGCGCGACATCGGCAACTTCGTGCTCACGCATTCGAATATCCGCATTCCCGAAGACACCGTCGAGTTCGCGATCAACGCGTCCAACGAACGGTTCTGGGAACCGCCGGTGCGCCGCTATGTGCAGGAATGCAAGGACGGGCGCAGCGGATGTCGCGCGAGCGACTTCAACATGCGCTGGATCGCCTCGATGGTCGCCGAGGTGCATCGCATCCTGATGCGCGGCGGCGTGTTCATGTACCCGCGCGACTCGAAGACGGCGGCTATGGAAGGGCGCTTGCGGCTTCTGTATGAAGCCAGCCCGATGAGCTTTCTCGTCGAACAGGCGGGCGGTCTGTCGATCACCGGGCGCGAGCGCATTCTCGACGTGGTGCCGCGCGCGCTGCATGGACGCGTGCCGGTGATTCTCGGCTCGAAGAACGAGGTGGAGCGCATCGGCCGCTATCACGGTGAATACGACCGTGGCGAGGATCAGCCCTTCAGCTCACCGCTTTTCAGCCGGCGCTCGCTGTTCCTGCCGGGTTTCACCGCCTAGCGGTCCGAATACCCAGGCTCGCGAAGCGCGGCCGACCAGAACATTACTATCCGGAGACAAGCGCATGTCAGTCAAACACCCGATCATCGCGGTAACCGGTTCGAGCGGCGCCGGCACCACGACCGTGATGAAGAGCTTCACCCATATTTTCCGGCGCGAAAAGATCAACGCGCAGATCGTGGAAGGCGATGCTTTTCATCGTTATGACCGCAACGGCATGCGCGAGGCCATGAAAGAGCACGAGCGGGATGGCGCGCCGAATTTCAGCCATTTTGGACCGCAAGCGAATCTCCTCGAAGAACTCGAGTCTCTGTTCGCCAGTTACGGCGAGAACGGCACCGGAAGGTTGCGCCACTACGTGCATGACGAACCCGAAACGCGGCTCTACAAGCAGGATGCCGGAACTTTCACGCCGTGGGAGGACGTGACGCCCGACACGGACCTGATGTTCTATGAAGGGCTGCACGGCGCGGTGGTGACCGACGATATCGACATTGCGCGGCACGCGGATCTGCTGATCGGCGTCGTGCCGATCATCAACCTCGAATGGATCCAGAAACTGCATCGCGACCAGACCATGCGCGGTTACTCGCACGAGGCCGTGGTCGATACGATCCTGCGGCGCATGCCTGACTACGTGAACTACATTTGCCCGCAGTTCTCGCGCACACATGTGAACTTCCAGCGCGTGCCGACGGTGGATACATCGAATCCGTTTATCGCCCGTGAGATTCCGCAGCCAGACGAGAGCTTCGTCGTGATCCGTTTCGCTCGCTCGAAGGGAATCGACTTCCAGTATCTGCTGACCATGCTGCACGACTCGTTCATGTCGCGCCCGAATGTGATCGTCGTGCCGGGCGGCAAGATGGGTCTGGCGATGCAACTGATTTTCACGCCGATGATTCTGCAACTGGTCGACCGTCGGGCGCGCGCCTGAGGCGCCGCGCAACACGGTCCGTCCATTTCGAGCAAGGAGACATTCGATGAGTGCTGTCGCAGAATCCGTCGCAACACCCGCAACCCGGCTGATGGCCGACGCGCTGCGCATGCTCGCGATCGATGCGGTCGAAGCCGCGAAGTCCGGTCATCCCGGCATGCCGCTCGGCATGGCCGAGATTGCCGTCGCGCTGTGGGACCGGCATCTGAAACACAATCCGCGTCATCCGGCGTGGCCCGACCGCGACCGCTTCGTGTTGTCGAACGGGCACGGCTCCATGCTGTTGTATGGGTTGCTGCATCTCACCGGCTACGACCTGCCGATCGAGGAACTCAAGCGGTTCAGGCAATTGCACAGCAAGACGCCCGGGCATCCTGAAGTGGGCGTGACCCCCGGCGTCGAAACGACCACTGGCCCGCTCGGGCAGGGATTGGCGAACGCTGTCGGCATGGCGCTCGCCGAGGCGCTGCTCGCGCGCGAATTCAACCGGCCCGGCCATTCCATCGTCGATCATCGCACGTATGTATTTGCCGGCGACGGCTGCATGATGGAGGGCATTTCGCACGAGGCGGCCTCGCTCGCCGGCACCTTGAAGCTCGACAAGCTCACGGTGCTGTACGACGACAATGGCATCTCGATCGACGGCCACGTCGCGCAGTGGTTCGGCGACGACACCCCGGCGCGTTTCGCGGCGTACGGCTGGCATGTCGTGCGCGAAGTGGACGGACACGACGTGGACGCGGTCGACCAGGCCTTGGCGCGCGCACGCGCAACGGACCGGCCGACGCTGATCTGCTGCCGCACGGTGATCGGCAAGGGGGCGCCGTCAAAAGCGGGTACGCACGATGTACACGGCGCACCGCTCGGCGCCGACGAAGTCGCGAACATGCGGCGCATGCTCGGTTGGCCGCATGCGCCGTTCGCGATGCCGGCAGAGGTTCGCGCGCTGTGGGACGCGAGCGAGCGGGGCGCGAGCGCTGAAGGCGACTGGAACACGCGTTTCGCAGCCTATCGCCAGCACTATCCGCATGAAGCGGCCGAGTTCGAGCGCCGCACGCAAGGCACGCTGCCCGCGCAGTGGCGCGATGCGGTCCGCGCGATGGTGCGCGACGCGGACCACGCGGCCGAATCGATTGCAACCCGCAAGGCCTCGCAGCAGGCAATCACCGTGCTGGCTCGCGCATTGCCCGAACTGTTGGGCGGTTCGGCCGACCTGACCGGCTCGAACCTCACCAACTGGAAAACCTCGGTCGACGTGCACGCCGACGACAACGGACTGCGAGGCGGCAACTATCTGCACTACGGCGTGCGCGAATTCGGCATGAGCGCGGTGATGAACGGCATCGCGCTGCATCGCGGGCATATTCCGTTCGGCGGCACCTTCCTCACGTTCTCCGATTATTCGCGCAGCGCGTTACGCATGGCCGCGTTAATGAAGACCCGTTCGATCTTCGTGTTCACGCACGACTCGATCGGCCTCGGCGAAGACGGGCCGACGCATCAGTCGGTAGAGCACGCGGCGAGTTTGCGGCTGATTCCCGGACTCGATGTCTGGCGTCCGTGCGACACCGTCGAAACCGCTCGCGCGTGGGCGAGCGCGGTGGAACGCGACGGCCCGTCGTGCCTGCTGTTGAGCCGCCAGAATCTGCCGTTCGCCGCACGCAGCGGCGAACAGATCGACGCGATCGAGCGCGGCGGCTATGTGTTGCGCGACTGGCCGGCGCAGGCGGGCCAAGCTGGGCAAGCGCGGGTCGTGCTGATCGCCACCGGCTCGGAAGTCTCACTTGCGCTCGATGCTGTCGTGCTGCTCGCCGAAGCGGGCATCGCCGCGCGGGTCGTGTCGATGCCGTCCACCAGCGTGTTCGACCGGCAGCCCGGCGCATGGCGCGACGCGGTCCTGCCGCCGGGTGTGCCGCGCGTCGCGGTCGAAGCGGGCGTGCGGGCGTTCTGGCGGCAATACGTGGGACTCGAAGGCGGCGTGGTGGGTATCGATACCTTCGGCGAATCCGCCCCCGCTGCCGCGCTGTTCGAGCATTTCGACCTGACCGCGCGGGCCGTGGTGGATGAAGCCCGCCGCGTCGCGCAACGCGCGCGATAACGCCGCCGTGCGGGACGCCGCGACCCAATACGTTCAGATCCGATTCGACTTTGAGGAGTTTTGCGATGCCCTTCATAGCACTGCGGCAACTATTGGACCACGCGGCCGAGCACGGCTACGGCGTGCCCGCCTTCAACGTGAATAACATGGAGCAGATCCACGCGATCATGCAGGCCGCCGAAGCGACCGCCAGTCCGGTGATCCTGCAGGCGTCGGCGGGCGCGCGCAAGTACGCGGGCGAACCGTACCTGCGCCATCTCGTGCTGGCTGCGCTGGAGGCGCATCCGGATATCCCGCTCGTGCTGCACCAGGATCACGGCGCGAGCCCGGCGGTGTGTCAGCAGGCAATCCGCTCGGGCTTCACGTCGGTGATGATGGACGGCTCCTTGCTGCCCGACCAGAAGACGCCCGCAGCCTACGAGTACAACGTCGACGTGAGTCGCCGGGTCGTCGAGGCGGCGCACGCGGTGGGCGTTTCCGTCGAAGGCGAACTCGGTTGTCTCGGTTCGCTCGAGACCGGCACGACGGGTGACGAGGACGGTGTGGGCGCCGAAGGCCAGCTCTCGCGCGACGAGTTGCTCACCGATCCGCGCGAGGCGCAGATTTTCGTGGAGGCGACCGGCGTGGACGCGTTGGCGATTGCGATCGGCACGTCGCATGGCGCATACAAATTCAGCCGCCAGCCGACCGGCGATATTCTCGCGATCGACCGGATCGTCGAAATTCATGAACGGATTCCGAACACGCATCTCGTCATGCACGGTTCCTCGTCGGTGCCGCAGGAGTGGCTCGCGGTGATCCGCGAATACGGCGGCGAGATTCCCACCACATACGGCGTGCCCGTCGAGGAAATCCAGCGCGGCATTGCGCATGGCGTGCGCAAGGTCAATATCGACACCGACATCCGGCTCGCGATGAGCGGTGCGATGCGCAAGTCGATGGCGAATGCACGCACCGAATTCGACCCGCGCGCCGCGTTGAAGGCGGCGACGGCGGCGGCGAGCGCGATCTGCGTCGAACGTTTCGAGGCGTTCGGCTGCGCGGGCCAGGCGTCGCGCATCAAGCCCTTGCCGCTCGATGCGATGGCGCGCCGTTACCACTAAACCACTGACCTGTTTCCAAGGAGACGCCCATGCGTGATTTCCTGATCGCCCCATCGCTGCTGTCGGCGGATTTTGCCCGCCTGGCCGACGAGATTCGCGACGTGACCGCGGCCGGCGCGGATTGGATTCATCTGGACGTGATGGACAATCATTACGTGCCGAACCTCACGGTCGGGCCGCTCGTGTGCTCGGCCATTCGCCCGCATACGTCGGTGCCGATCGACGTGCATCTGATGACGATGCCCGTCGATTCGCTCGTGACCAGCTTTGCCGAAGCGGGCGCGAATACCATCAGCTTTCATCCGGAAGCGTCGCTGCACGTACACCGCACCATCGAGCTCATCAAGACGAGCGGCGCGCGCGCGGGACTGGCGCTCAATCCGGCCACGCCGCTCACGGTGCTCGACCATGTGATCGAGCGGCTCGACGTGGTGCTCGTGATGTCGGTGAATCCGGGTTTTGGCGGGCAGGCGTTCATTCCGCAAACGCTGGATAAACTGCGGGCGTTGCGCGAACGGGTCGATGCGGCGATGCAGCGGACCGGGCGGCGCTTGCTGATCGAGGTGGACGGCGGGGTGAAGGCGGCCAATATCGCGCAGATCGCGGCGGCGGGCGCGGATGTATTCGTGGCGGGTTCCGCGGTGTTCGGCGCCGGCGACTACGCGCGGGCGATCGCCGCGATGCGCGACGAACTGGAGCAGGTAAACGAAGACAGCGAAGGCGCCGGCGCGTTGGCGATGGCGCAATGAATGGACGCTCGGGCGCCGGCCTTCAGCGCTTTTTCATCGTCTCGCCCGGCGCGTGCCATGCCGTGAGGTCCTGCTCGGGACGCTCGATCGCGCAGCCCCAGTCGAGCGGCTGGTCCTGATCGAAACGCTTGCCGAGCCGCCATGCGATCTCCGCGCGCGCGAGCTGGACGCCCATATAGAATGCGTGGCCGCCGTCGGCTTCGAGATGCAGGTCAGGGTAGAGCGCGAATGGGTCGCCTGCCTGGCGATGGCCGTCGCGGTTGTAGACATGAATGCCGTCGGCGCTGACCTGGACACGGAAGTTGGGGTCGCGCACGTCGCGGGCAAACTCGTCGATTTCGGCGGCGCTGTACGGAAACGGGCGTTTGGCATGAACGGTCGCGAGATCGCTGTTGATGCCTTTGGGCAGCACCTGCGCCTCGCGGGCGGCGTGCATCACCCGGCGGGCTACGTCGGCTTCGCGCACCGCGCGCCGCGCATGCAGGCTGACTGACGTGGTGAGCACCGCGCTCACGCGAAGCTCCGCGGCCATGCCGAGCAGGACGGCGTTGATGCCGCTGGTGTCGGCCTCGGTCAACTCGGTGACATTGCCGATGCCCATCATGATGGCAATATCCGGGTAACGCTCGCGCAGCCGGACATAACGCGCAATCGACGCGGCAAGGCCGAATGGAATCGGATCGAGAATCGGGTCGGCGAGAAACGCGCGTCCGCGTGCGGCGAGCAGCTCGATCGCGGCGTCGAGCGAGGCCGGATCGCCCGGTTCGCGGGCGACGAGGATCGGCGTGGACGGCACCTCGTCGGCGATCCATAGCGTATCGACGTTCAGGCTCATCAGATAGTCGGCGCCGGCCCGGCCGCCGCGCAACAGTTCTTCGCTACGCATCGAATCGACGCTCACACGATACCCTTGGCCTTTCAGCAGGCGCACCGCGTCTTCCAGATGCGGAAACGGCGTTTCGGGCAGGCAACCAATGTCGATCACATCGGCGCCCTGTGCGGCGTACTCGCGCGCCCGCGCGGCGATGCCGTCCAGGTCGAGCCGAGGCGCATCGACGATCTCGGCAAAAATGTCGGTCTCGTAGCGCGTCAGGTCGAAAGGCTGCGCCTCGCGGCCGAAGAATTGCGGCAGATCCTTGACCTCCTCCGGGCCGCGCTCGAATGGCACGCCGTAGTGTTCGGCCAGCGCGGCGAGATCGCCACGGCAGCGACCCGGCACGATCACGCGCTGTGCCGCGAGCGGAACAGGCACCCGGCGGCGGATCATGTCGGCCGTCATAAGGGCGGCGACCTGCAGGCCGATTTCGCGAATCTCCCAACTGAACGGCGTCGGCGCCATGCTTTCGAGCACGCGGATCAGGCTCTTTTCGGCGAGCCGGCCAGTCAGGAAGACAATGTGGTCCATGTCAGTACGCGTCGGTCCGCGCAAGGCGTATTGATTCCCACTCGGCGAGCCGCGACCGCAAGGCGCGTGGGGGCTGTTTCATGCGAGATTTATGCGAGATCGAGAGTCGACAAGCGTTCAGCGAGCGCCGCTTTCAGTTCATCCAGCGAGCGGACGAGCGTCGTGTATTCGAAGCGCGACAGGCGCTCAACGTTGTCGAGTTCGATCGCCCGCGGACGCAGTTCGACCCATTCGTTCGGGCTTTGCGTGACCACGGTCGGTTCCGTGTCGCATGCAAAGACAATGCCCGGAATGCATTGCTTGCCCGCCTGCGCGTACATATTGGTCGGCAGCGTATCGGAGATGCCGAACGCGCATTTGGCCACCGTATTGCTGGTGGCCGGCGCGATCACGACCGTGTGATACATACCGTGATAGAGCATGCCGACCGGCACGCCGCTCGCGCTATTGTCGCGAAACACGCGGAAGTGCTTGCGCAAGGTCGGCAGCGGCCAGCCGTAAAGCGGCAGCACTTCTTCCGCGGCTGCGGAAAGGAAGAGGTCGACGCGCGGCAACTCGAGTGCGAGCGCAATCGACTCGTCGAGCAAGTGGCCGGAGCCGGTTACGCACCATGCGAAGCGCGCATCGGGCTTGAAGTCCGCGAGATTGCGAGCGGGCGCCTGGGTCATGCGTTACAGGGCGGCGATTCTTCGGAGGGCGAATCGTCGGGTGACAGTCCGTCGGGCGGCGCGCCGTCGAGCGCCGAGCCGTCGTGCGACAGACGGATGTGCAGCCGGCGCATCTTCCGGTACAGCGTGTTGCGGCTGATGCCGAGCGCCTTGGCGACGTTGCTGACATTCCAGCGATGCTCGTCGAGCAGCGTGAGAACGGTTCCGCGTTCGTTCAACTGGATCGCATTGAGCGCGGAAAGATCCGCTTCGTCGGCGAGATGCGGTTCGGGGTCCACTACCGCCGTGCGGGAAGCCGCCACCAGTCCGGTTTCCGACCCACGTTGCGTGACTTCGGCAGGCAGGTCTTCGCAGCGGATCGGCTGCCCGTCGCACAGCGCGATAGCCATCTGCAACACGTGACGCAACTGGCGGATATTGCCGGGCCACGCATAGGTCAGCAACGCGTGTTCGGCTTCCGGGGTCAACTCGGGTGGTTCATCGTCGGATTCGTTTTCGAGCAGATGATGAATTAGCGCGAGCTTGTCGATCCGTTCCGCGAGCGGCGGCAGATTCAGTTCGACGCCTTTGAGCCGGTAATACAGATCCTCGCGGAATTGCCCGCTATGCACGAGTTCGAGCAGATTGCGGTGACTCGCGCTAATGAGCTGAAAATCGACCTTGATGGTCGTTTCGGCGCCGAGCGGCGTGACCTCGTGTTCCTCGATCACGCGCAGAAGCCGCGCCTGCAACGAGAGCGGCATGTCGCCGATTTCGTCGAGAAAGAGCGTGCCGCCGTTGGCCTGCACGATCTTGCCGCGCCGCCCTTCGCGCTGAGCGCCGGTAAACGCGCCGGCACGATAGCCGAACAGTTCGCTTTCGATCAGGTTTTCGGGCAGCGACGCGCAGTTCACCGGCACGAACGGGCCCGCCGCGTGCGGGCTGATGCTGTGCAGCGCCTGCGCGAAAACTTCCTTGCCGGTGCCCGTTTGCCCGCGGATGATCACCGGGATTTTGCGCTGGACCACGCGCGCCGCAAGCTGGATTTGCGAAGCCATGCGCGGGTCGCCGAATTCGAGGTGCGCGATTTCGTCGAGCCGGGCCGGCGCCGGCCGTTTGTCGACGGCGCTGGCGCGCGCGGCCGGCGCTGTCATCGCCACCCTGGTGCCGCGCCCCGCGCTGCTTTGCGGCGTTTGCGCGACGAGAAAGAAGCGGTTGGTCGCGTTCGCGCTATACACGGTGACAGGATGAAACGACCCGCGAATGCTGCGCGCGATCATGTCTTCGAGCGATGCATTGAAGGCTTCCTCGATGCGCCGGCCGCGCAATTCGCCGAGCGTGCGGAAACCGAGCTGAAAGAGGGCGCTGCGATTCGCGGCGAGCACCGTGCTGTCGTCCGCGACCGCCAGTTTGCCGCCGTGCAGCGTACCGACGAATTCCGGGCGGCTGTGAAAGTGGATCATGTTCGCGTGCCGGTAACGCGCATCCAGCAGGCGGTTTTCGATCATTTGCCGCGACATGCCCACGAGCACCAGAGAATGCTGCTGGAGCAGCTTCGAGCGGCTCGTCACGTCCAGCACGGCGGCAATCTCGCCGCGGTCGTCGAAAATCGGCGCGGCGGAGCAGGTGAGCGACGTATAGCGCGGATAGAAATGTTCGTGCTGGCACACGGCGATGCAGTCGCGTTCGGCCAGACACGTGCCCATGCCGTTCGTGCCGGCTTCGCGCTCGCTCCACAAGGCGCCGACGCGAAAGCCGTCTGCCGCCACGGCTTCAGCGAAAGGCACCGACGAAACCTGATGGACGATCATCCCACCCGCATCGACCAGCACGACCGCCAGTTCGGGATCGGCCAGTTGCTGATAAAGCGTGGTCATTTCGAGCTTCGAGCACGCGATCAGATCGCCCATGGCATCGCGGCGCGAGCTTAGTTCGTAGTCCGTCAGGACCGGGGGCGTGACAAAACGGGAAGGGTCGAGCTGGAATTCGTTCATGCAGCGCGCCCACGATTGAGCGACGGGTTCGCTCGTCGGTCGCGTTGCCAACTGATGGTTGACGACGTTCAGAACTTCGCGGACGTGCAGCGTGCTGTCAGCAAGCAACGACATAGGGCCTGTCTCCGTTGCGTCAGTTCGTGCGCGCCGGTCCGCATTGCGTTGCATGAGTTCTGCTTCGCGATGTGCGCCACGAGTGCCGCTTTATCGATACTGTCTTCCCCTTGCGCCGCGGCTTCTGCGGTCCGTATGCGCACCGAGTGATTCGCCGTTATGTCAGGCGTCGGCTTAAAACTGTACGCCGGATGTCGCTCCCGTTCAATAAGAAGTCGCCATAAGCCTACATGGCGTGCCCGATTTTTGCTTTTCCCGAAGCCATGCCGTGAAGAGCGTTTCCGGCCCGCCGGCAGCAGGGAGAGTGTTGCAGGTTCGGCGCAGAGTGCTGCGCGTGCTGTCACCTGACCTGCTTTATGTTTACCCGTTTGCGTTTACCCGAATCACTTCTGCTAACTCGTCTTGCTGAATTTTTTGCCGCACTGCGGCGGAGTACACCATGGACCGTATCGATGCCGTTCGCCTTGCCAGTTTCTCCGCTGCCGGCGCGCCGGGCGCCGCTGTCCCATCCGATTCGCCCGCTACCGGCGCGCGGTCCGGGCGGATGGACATCGTTTTTATCGAGGAATTCATCGGTCAGACGATTATCGGTATCGACAGCAGCGAGCAACATGTGCTGCAGCCGGTGAGGATGAACCTCGCGATCGGGGTTCCCGCGATCCGTGCATGCACGACGGATCGTATCGAGGACACGATCAACTATGCGGCGGTACGCAATGCGCTGCATGCGCTGCTCGCCTCGCACGGCGTGCGCCTGCTCGAAGCGCTTGCCGAAGCGGTGGCGCGCCTGCTGATCAACGACTTCGGCGCTCATTGGGTGCGTGTGGCGCTCGCCAAACCCGCCAAGTTCGATGACGTGGCGGCCGTCGGCGTGCAGATCGAGCGGCAGCGCAGCGATATGGCCCAACCGGCCACGAGTCTCGTGGGGTATGCGTCGCTTGGAGCAGGGTTGATTCCGAACTGAGCGCGACAGAGCGGCGCGGCGCCGTTGCCGGCTCCGCGCGCCAAGGCCCTCACACGCCTCACACGCGTCACACGCTCGGCTATTTCGCCGACGCCGTTTTGTCGGAGCCTATTCCGCAACTGTGATAGGCCTCCGTCTGCAACGTGCGGAATTTCTTCGTCTGCGCCTTCGCGTGGTCGACCCGAAATTCCGAGCCGCCTTCGCCGCCCAACGTTGCGTACTTCGAGAACGTCGCCTGAGCGACGAAGTCATCGTAGGACAGCTTGGCGGCCATCTTGTCGATCACGCACGAGCATTTATAGACGTTCACGAAATCGTGCCCGTTGTCGTCCATGCAACTCAACACGTATTCGACGCGGCCCTGCGTCGGGTAGTTGTAGCCCCCCGCCGGGGCAGGCGCCGTGGGCGTGTCGCCGTCCGCCCAGGCGAGCGGTACCGCGAGCGCGATGCAGGCACAGGCCGCCAGCGCACGACATCGTATGGTCATCTCATGCCTCTATCAAAGAGTTCGCGCTTCAGCCCGGGGCCCGCGTAACGGCGGGCGCCCGTCGCATTCACGCGAACTCGCGCACACTCAGTTCGGGGCAAACGGGTGCGCGACGCTGCCCTTCTTCGCCACGACTTCCGCGGCAGTCGGTTCACCGGCAACCGCGCGCTGGATCGCCTCACGCGTTGCCTTGTAGTTGAACTCCTGAATCTTCTTGTCGTCTTCCGCCTGCCAGTGAATGAAGACGCCGACGCACAGGAACAGATCGTCCGCCTCGTCCTTCGGGATCGTGCCGTCCTCGACGCTGTCTGCGACAGCGAGCGCAACGGCGTGCTGCGCGGGGCCGAACATCTGCACGGCCTGTTTGGCGCCCTTGATGGTCACCTTGTTGAACAGAATCGTGTTCGGCTTGGTGAGGAGGTTTGGCGCGATGACGGCAAGTAGCGATGTAAAGCCATCCTTATTATTGGTGAGCGCATTGCAGAATGCGGTTTCCGCAGCCGAACCCCGCGGTCCGATCAGCAAGTCGATGTGTGCGACCTCGTTGCCGTCGCCGACGAGCGACTCTCCTATCAGCACGCGATTGATCTTGGCCATTCTGTTCCTCCGATGAGTGGAATACGGACTTGCTGACTGACATGCCGCCGGTGGCGATCGTATTGCCCGATCGCCGGGCGGCTGGTTGATGCACGGTGGCACTAACTAACAGGATCCGTGCCAGTGCGCGGTTCGCGCCGCTCGCGTGGCGATGCGCCAGCGCTGCAGGCGCAGGCGAGGCAGCCGGCGACGAACAGCGTCGCCACGGTCAGGTCCGCGCTGGTGCCGGGGTTGATCGCGCTCGCCTTCAGTTCGGCATCCCATGCATTGAGCGGTTGAGCCGCCGCGTCAGGGTGCTTTTGCGCGAGCGCGAGGCGCCATTGCGCGTGCCGTTCGCGTGCCGCAAGCGTGACACTCTGCGCCACGGCGCGACCTTGCTTACGCACAATGTGAGAGTCGGGCCAGTGGCCGAGAAAGGTGAGAAACACATTGAGGGTCGCGACGTGCGGCTGATCGGCGGGCATCTCGCGATACGCGGCGAGCCCGGTTTCGAAGATGTCGCGAAAGCCCTCCGCGTATTGACGGGCGATGCTGTCGCGTCCGGCGGCGAGCGTCATCGCCTCGCGCAGGTTGACCGTGGGCGGCTCGTGGACCGATTGCTCGGGGGCTTCGCCGAGACCGCCGGGGTTGGCGAGCGCAATTGCGCGGTACGTGAGGCGCGCGTCGTCGATATCGAGCCGCGCGAGCACGCGTGTGGTCGCCGTGCGCCAGGCGTTGGCCGACAGCGGGCGCACGGTGTCCTCCAGCGCCGCGGCGAGCGGGGCGACGAGCAGCAGGATGCCGAGGTTCGTGTTGCAGCCGACCGCGTCGCGCGTGCGGGTCAGCGCATCGAGCACGCGCTGGCCGACCGGCGCGCCGCGGTTGAGCAGCGCATCGGCGGCGGCCTGCGCGCTAGTGATGAACTGGGCTGCGCGCATGCCGTGGCCGGCGCTTTGCACGCTGACGTTGCCGGGCTTGGGCGTTTCCACATCGAGCCGGCAGGCCGCGAGGAAAGCGGCGTGAACCTCGTCGACTGCGACGGAACAGGGAGGCTCAGCCATGACGTCCATGCAACGCCACGACGGCGGCCTCGCCGGTTTGCGCGGGCTCACTGACGGCGCGGCGCTGCGCGGGCAGCTTGCGCTGCAGCAGGTCGTCGGCGAGCGCCGCGGCGAGATCGACCGGCGTGACCGACTGCAGGCCGCGCCATGCCGCCACGCCGTTCACTTCCAGCACGAGCGGCCGGGCAGCGTCTTGGGGATCGGGAATCAGGTCGACGCCCGCATAGTCGAGTCCGAGTGCCTCGGTGGCGCGCACCGCGGTTTGCGCGAGCGGCAGATCGAGTTCGGCCGCCTCGCATGTCGCGCCTTGCGCGAAGTTATGAATCCAGCCCTTGCCGCCGACCCGCCGCATCGCCGCCACGGCGCGGCCGCCGATCACCAGCACGCGCCAGTCGAAACCCGGGCGGCCGCCATCGATATAGCGCTGTAGATACGCAACCTGCTGATACGGTTTGAGCGAGGGCAGAGGGGCCAGCGCGCCAGCATGGGGGCCGCCCGCGCCGAGCCGTTTGAGTCCGTGGCCTTGCGAGCCGAACAGCGGTTTGAGCACGACGTGGCGTCCGGCCGCCGCTTCGCGCATCAGCACGCGCTGCGCGAATGCCGCCGATTCGCCGGCCCATGTCGCGGGCGTCGGTACGCCGTTGCGGTGCAGCAGAAAACTCGTCATCGATTTATCGACGCTGCGCTCGATCGCGCGCGCGTCGTTGTAGACCGGCACGCCGGACTCGCGCAGCGCATGCAGGATGCCCAGCCGCAACGTGACCTGCTCGAAGGTGCCGCCGGCAATGCCGCGCACGAAAACCGCGTCCGGCAGCGTGTGACCGAAGCCCGGCAGCACCAGGCCATGCGGTTCCCACGTCGTGTCGATCCGGCAATCCGCCAGATCGATGCAGCGTGCTTCCGCGCCGCGCGCGCGGAAGGCTTTTTTCAGGCGTCCGGTATGCCAGCCCGTTTCGTCGGTCATGATCGCGATGCGCAGAGTCGCTCGCGGGGTGACGGATTCGGCGTGAGGCTCGGGGAAGCTCATGGCTTGCCGCCCCATTGGTCGTGCAGCAATGCCGCGTCGACGCGCCCGCCGTGATACGTCGCGCCGCTCTCGAGACTGCTCACCCACACTTCGGCGGGCGCGAACAGCGCGGGATCGATCTGATAGAAGTCGTAATTGAACGACGTGAAGATGTCCGCGAAAGGGCGGCCGTAATCGCGTGAAGTGGAAGCGGGCAATTCCTCGGCGAGCTGTATGGCCACGGCATCGTGCTTTACGGTGAGATGCACGCGGCCGCCGTACAGGATCGCGTCGTTGGTTCGCCCCATTGCCTGAATGCCGTCCGGCGCGGGAGGCGGCAGCGGCGCCGAGCCGCCGCCTTCCACCACCTCGTCCAGCGCGACGCCGAGCACATGCGTTTTGTGCAACGCAACCTCGACGACACGCGCCACCACCTGTACCGTTCCCGCGACAGAGTGTGTCGGCGTGGTAATGAGCGTCAACCGCTCAGGTGCGAGGCCGCAGTCGTGCAGCACCTTGTCGATCACGACCTGCGGCGGCAGGCGATCGACCTCGAGCACCAGCACGCCGCGCTCGTGCCGGTCGCGATAGCCGAGTTCGGCGAACAGCGGCTCCTTCACCGCCAGCGCGCGCGCCGGACCCGAACCGAGCGAGAAGAACTTCTTGCCGCCGGTCTGTTCCTTCGTCGCCGACAGGCTCCAGCCGGCGTACTGGCTGCCGAGGCAGGCGAGCACCGGCCACGAGGTGCGCACTTCGATCATGCTGGGCCACAGCGGCTGCGCGTCCAGGCTTTCGCGCACCGTGACGTGGCCGAGGCCGCCCATGCAGATGCGCGCAATCAGCACGCCGGCCGCGACGCTGCCGGGCGCCGTGACGCCCGCGTCGACCAGCACGGTGCCGTGTTCCGTGTGGGTGATGGCCGCGCCGAAGCGCACGGCGTCCTCGACCAGACGGCTGACGAGACGCTCGCTCAGCGCGTTGACGCTTAGCGCGGCAGCACCGGCGAGCGGCGGCTGCGGAGGTTGCGGCGGTTGCGGCGCGTCAGGAGTGGCATTGGATGAAGGCATAGTCGGGTTCATGACAGGTTTCGATTCGTTGCAGAACGAGCGCATGCTGCGCGGCGAGCGCGTACCGCACGGCGTCCACCGAAGTTGCGCGCACGAGCAGCGTGCAGACCGGGTCGCCGGCGTCGATCCGCATGCCGGGCATGGGCACGTCGCGGCAGAGCGGGTCGCGCAGGCAGGCGTCGCTGAAGGACTGGGAGACGGCGAGCGGACGCGGCGCGAATAGCACCTGTTGACCCGCCCGCCACGGTGACGCAGCGGGCGCGGCCGGGAGGCGGCCGTGGCGCCAGGCTTCGATATGACAGGCGAGCAGGCCGTGCGGCCACGCGTGCGGCGACGCGGTCTCGTAGAGCGTCATCGTCGACGAGGGGCGGGTGTTGATTTCGAGCAGTTCGAACGCGTCGCCGTCGAGCAGAAAGTCGCAGCTATTGATGCCGGTGAGGCCGGTCTGCGCGCTAAGCGCGGCGATGGCCGCGTGCACGCGTGCCACCACGCTCGGCGGCAGATCGATCGGACCGATCGATCCGGTATGAACGAAAGGCAGATGCCCCATTGCGCAGGTGAGTTGCTCCGCGAAGCCAAGCACGCGCGCACTGCCGCGAGCGGCAATGAATAGTGCCGATAGCGAGCGCCCGTCACGTCGGCGCTGGAAATAGGCTTGCGCGGGCACGCGCGCATCGCCGAACGCCGAGGCCGGCTCGATATGGGTGCCGCCGCAACCGTCCGCGCGTTTGACCAGCCATCCTTGCGTGGTAGCGGGCGGCGCGAAGGCGACCGGCGGATGCGGAATATCCAGCGCGTCCAGCAGCGCGAAAAACCGCTGCGGTTCGCGCACCGCGGCGCTCGCTTCCACAGGATTGCCAATGAAGCGGGGCAGGCCGGGTATCGCGCACAAGTGCGCGACGAACGGCTCGAGCCCGCTGCCGTCGATCCAGCCGATGAGGCCCGGCAAACGCGCGGTGCGTTCGAGCGCTGCGGCGAGTTGCTGCCCGTCGATCGCCAATGGCCCGCCGCCAATGTCGAACCACAACTCGGACGCCTCACGGGTATCGCGGTCGCCGAACACATCGAGCGCGGCGACGCGCAGGCCGGCGCGCGCGGCGGACTGCGCGAGCATGCGGGCGGACAGTCCCGCCACGACGACGAACGGCGCGTGCGGGAGCAATGGGCGCGGCTTCATGGCGACTCGGGTCGTGGTAACGCGCGGGTGCGACGCAGCACGCTCAACCGAGGCCAGCCGCGACGGCGCGGGCCTCGTCGAAGGCTTGCGGGAAACCCAGGTAGACCGGCTTGCCGCCGGTGCGCATGCGGATGAAGAGACGATGCTCCACCTGGTATTTGACATTGCCGATCGCCAGCGCGCCGATGCCAATGGCGCCGCCCGCCGTCGGCACGCCTCCGATCGGTTTGCCGTCGTTCATCACGTTGACGCCCGCAATGCCTTCCGGCGGCACGGCGTTCACATCCGCGGCAATCAGCAGATGCCGGGCATGCGCGAGATCCTCGGTGCCGACCACCTGCACGCCGGCGATGGCCGTGGCGAGCACGATTTCGGCCTCGCCCAACGCGGCGCGCAGTTCTGCCGGGGTTGCCGTGCCCACGCCCTTGGTGACGATGCCAAAACGCTGATTGATGTCGTCGCTGACATGCATCGCGCGCGCCGGGTCGCTGTGGCTTGCAATCGACACGTCGGCGCCGAGCGAGGCCGCCATGGCCGCGGCCACACGTCCCACCGCGCCGGTGCCGCCGAGAATCAGCACGCGCTTGCCGCCCAGTTCCATGCCGAAGGCCTTGGCCAGATGCCGCTCTACCAACGCGACGAGCGCGGCGGCGGTCGTGTACGAGCCGCTCGGATCGGCGAACACGGAGACTTCGAACGGCGGCACCATGGCTTTGCGCGCGCTGTCGAGCATGTCGGCCGCGAGCATGACGTCACGCCCGCCGATGAAGATGCCGGTGCGCGACACACCCTTCGGACCACGCGAGAAAATCGCGTCCTGAGTGAGGTTCGCGACCATCCCCGCATCGACGCCGCAGTACGGCACGATGATCTGGTAGCCGGCGTCGGCGGCCATGTTCACGTCGAATGGACTCATCTGCGGCGTGGCCGTGAACATGTGCAGGATATAAGGTCTTTCAGCGGGCTTTTCAGTGGTGTCGGACATGGCGGGCGGCTCGTTTCAGTGACATTTCTCATGCAAGGCGCAAGGGAGGCTCGTGGCGGCGCGGGGTTGTCCGCGGCTGGCGGATCGGCGGGCCGGAACGCGGGACCGAGGCGCATCATGCGGCGTCGATGTGCTGCTGCTGCCGTGCTTCGGCGGAGCGCACCGTCGCGCCGCGATTGCGTCCGGTGACGATCGTGCATTCGATGTGCGGCAGTCCGCGCGTGGCCTCGCGTGCCGTGGCGAGCGCAGCTTCGGCCTCGCGCGCGTTGGCGACGATCGCAAAGCCCGTCGGTCCCCACGAGGTCTGGCCGATGCCCGCGGTTCGCTCGGCGGCCACGGCGCGCAGCGCGCGCTCGACATCGGGGCTCGCGAACACGCCGCCTTGCACGGGCGCGAAGTATTCGCCGATGGTTTGCTGCATCTGCGTCAGACCCTGCGCAAAGGGCACGATGTTGCGCTCCGCGGCGCCCGGCAGAATCTTCATCAGCACGAGGTGGCACAAATGCGCGGCGAGTTGTTGCGGAAACGGCGCGAGCGCGGCGAGGCCGCGGCGCTCTTCAGCACCGTGCAGGCCCTCGCGGGCGTTGTCGCTGACAAGCAGCACGCGCCAGCTATCGGGAAACGTCTGGCGCGCGAGCAGAGGCGGCACGCCCGCATGCAGATCGCCGGACGGTCCCCCGTCCACCAGCAGGCCGCCGGAGTCGAAACCGAGTACGCCGATGCCCGAACGGGCGCCGCGTCCGAGCAGACTGGCAAGCTCGGCTGTGGTCGCCACGTGGCCGAGCAGACGAACGAAGGCGCTGCCCACGGCGAGCGAGAGTTGCGTGCCCGATCCCATGCCGCTGTGCGCGCGCGGCGTGCGGATCACTTCGATCGCGACGGGCGTCGGGTCATAGGCCGCGTGCAGCCGTTCCAGACAGATCGCAATGCGCTCGCGTTCCGCATCGGTCACCACACCGTCGATCCGGTCGCGCTCGGCGAGCCGCGCTTCGACGCGGGTGCCCGCGCCGTCGATGACCAGCCCGAGACTGCCGAACGCGCGTCCGAGCGAGGCGTTCGGATCGAGAAACCCCAGATGCAGCCGCGCGGGCGCGTCGACCGACACGGTGGCTTGAGGCGGAAGGCGGCGAACGTGAAGCTGCATCGCGAGTGTCCTTGTTCGTGCTTGAGTGGCCGCGCATGACTTGCAGTGCATGAGTTGCCGTGCATGAGTTGCCGTGCATGAGCGGGCATACTCGAAGAGGCCGCCGCGGCGACCGCGCGTGCCGCGGCGCGGCGGCCCGGCGGGGGACTTCAAGCGAAACCCGTACCAGGCCCGCGGCGAGCGGCGGCGCGCTTCAATCGCTCGGGGTGGTTTTCGGCTTGTCGTACTTGATATATCGGAAGCGTTGATCGTCCGTCGGCGTGCCTTCGAGGGGCCCGCCTTCAGTGCCCGGCTGCCACTGAATGAACGACTCGATCTTGCCGGCGAGCGCGAAGTCCTTGTCCGTGATGCCTTTTGCGGAATGCGTCTTGAGCTTCACGGTGACGAATGCGTAGGAGACCGTGAGATCAGGGTGATGCCAGGCCGCTTCCGCGAGATGGCCCACCGCGTTCACGACCATCAAAGTTCCTTTCCAGCCTTCGGTGCGGTATTTGCGCCGCAGCCAGCCGTCTTCCAGATACCAGTGCTGTAGCGGGCCGACGAGGCGTTGCTGGATCTCCTCGTCGGAGTAGACCTGTTCTGCGTTTGCCATGACCGTTGCTCCACACGTGTTGGAACCACCCTTAACCACATGATGCGCTGCAAATGACAGGCCAGTGAACGGGTCGCGCCCTGGGTGCGCGCGTTCTGTTGCTGCCTGCTTCGCGACGGACACGCTTCGTACCGGCGCGTGACACAGTATGTCCCACCCGGGGCGGCGCAGCCGTTGCGGCCACGCTGCCGATGCGCGGCACGCTTCGCCCCGCGGCGCGCCCGGACGAGCTTCTGGCGGCGAAGGATGCGCACGGTGGTTCGATTCCGGCATGGAATATGCGTTGGCCGTCATGCGCCATAAAGCCCGGCAACGATCGGGAAGCGGCGCTGATCGTTACCCGCATTCGAGGAGGCGCGCCCGATGCGACGAGGTAGCGTGGGTCATTCGTGAGTTGAACAGCAAGACCATTCTGGAGGAGACATGAACTTACGCACCACGGTTCTTGGGCTCGCGATCCTCGCGTCGGCAGCCTTGAGTTCTTTCGTTGCACAGGCCGACTCGCAGCTCGACGGGCTCATGAAGAATCCGTCCAACTGGGCGGCGCAGGCGGGTGATTATGCCAACCGTCGCTATAGCCCACTCAAGCAGATCAACGAAAACAACGTCGGGAAACTACAGGTCGCCTGGACCATGTCGACCGGCGTGCTGCGCGGCCACGAAGGCTCGCCGCTCGTGATCGGCGACACCATGTATATCCACTCGCCGTTCCCTAACAAGGTCATTGCCATCAACCTGAAGGATCAAACGTTCATCTGGCAGTACCTGCCGAAGCAGGACGAGTCGGTGGTCTCCGTGATGTGCTGCGATACCGTCAACCGCGGGCTCGCCTATGGCGACGGCAAGATCTTCCTGCAGCAGGCGGATACCAAACTCGTCGCGTTGAACGCGAAAACCGGCGATGTGGTCTGGACCGCGCAAAACGGCAATCCCAAGGCAGGTGAAACCAACACCAACGCGCCGCACGTGTTCGGCGACAAGGTGCTGACCGGCATCTCCGGCGGCGAGTTCGGCGTGCGCGGGCGTCTCATTGCGTATGACATCAAGACCGGCAAGCCGGCCTGGACGGCCTACAGCACGGGTCCGGACAAGGACATGCTGATCGATCCCGACAAGACGACGACCTATGCCGACGGCAAGATGGTGCCGGTGGGCGCGGACTCGTCGCTGAAGTCGTGGAAGGGGGATCAGTGGAAACTGGGCGGCGGCACCACCTGGGGCTGGTACGCGTGGGATCCGAAACTCAACCTTGTCTACTACGGCACCGGCAATCCGGGTACATGGAACCCGACGCAACGTCCGGGCGACAACAAATGGTCGATGTCGATCTTCGCGCGTGATCTGAACACCGGTCAGGCCAAGTGGGTCTACCAGATGACGCCGCACGACGAGTGGGACTATGACGGCGTGAATGAAATGATCCTGTCGGACCTGTCGATCGACGGCAAGAAGGTTCCGGCTATCGTCCACTTCGACCGTAACGGTTTCGGCTACACGTTGAATCGCGAATCCGGACAACTGCTGGTTGCGCAGAAGTTCGATCCGGCGGTGAACTGGGCTGATCACGTCGATATGAAGAGCGGCAAGCCGATTCGCAACGCGGCCTATTCGACGCAGGCAGCCGGCTCGGATCACAACGTGAAGGGCATCTGTCCGGCGGCGCTCGGCTCGAAGGACCAGCAGCCGGCAGCGTTCGACCCGGGCTCGAGCTTGTTCCTCGTTCCGACCAACCACGTCTGCATGGACTACGAGCCGTTCGATGTCGACTACGTGTCGGGCCAGCCGTATGTGGGCGCCACGCTGTCGATGTATCCGGGCCCGAACGACAACAACTCGATGGGTAACTTCATTGCCTGGGATGCTTCGAAGGGCAAGATCGTCTGGTCCAAGCCGGAGCGGTTCTCGGTATGGTCGGGCGTGCTCGCGACCGCGGGCGGCGTGGCCTTCTACGGCACGCTGGAAGGCTACATCAAGGCAGTGCGCATCAAGGACGGCAAGGAACTGTGGCGCTTCAAGACACCGTCGGGAATCATCGGCAACGTGTTTACCTACGAGTATCAGGGCAAGCAGTTCATCGGCGTCTATTCGGGTATTGGCGGCTGGGCCGGTATCGGCATGGCGGCGGGCCTCGAGAAGTCGAATGAAGGCCTCGGCGCGGTGGGCGGTTATCGCGAGCTTGCGAAGTACACGGCACTGGGCGGCACGCTGTTCGTGTTCGCCATTCCCGGCGGCAACAGCTGAACGGCCGGGTCGGGTTGAAACGCGCGGCCGGTTTGCCCTGTGAAGGTTCGGGCAGCCGGCAGCGCCTTCGATCACACGAGTCGTCTACGAGTTATCCGGGCCGCGCCTTTTCGTCTACGCGTCGATGAAACGCGCGAGGCGCGGCCCCACTTTGAAGGAGACATGTGCATATGAAAGGCCGATCAATCTTGTTGCGGGCGGCTCTGCCCGCCTTTTTCATCGTACTGCCCGCTGCGTTCGCCCAGACCAATCCCGCGATTGCCCAGGTGGCGTACAAGGTGGTCGATGGCAGCAAGGTCGACAGCAATACGCTGCAAGGATGGAAGACCTGGCGCGCGCTGGCCTGCGAACGCTGTCACGGCGCGCAGCAGCAGGGCATGGTCGGACCGTCGCTGGTCGAAGCGTTCAAGACGCTGGACAAAACGGAGTTTCACCGCACCGTATTCGGCGGCCGGGTCGACAAGGGCATGCCCGACTTCAGTTCGAGCCAGATGATGCAGAAGAACTGGGAGAACCTTTACGCCTATCTGAAAGGGCGCTCCGACGGCCAGATCAAGCCCGGCGATCTGCAGGCCATCGACGCGAAATAGCGCCCGCGTCTCTACTTCAGGAGGTTATCGATGCGTCATGGCAAACGAATGCCCACGCACGTCGCGCTCGTCGCCGCCGCGCTGTGCTACGCGGTGATGGCAGGCGGCGCGGTGCGTGCCGAAGGCGAGGCAATGCCGAATAACGATGGCGCCGACGGCGTGCTGCGAGTCTGTGCGGACCCGAACAACATGCCTTTGTCCAACAACAAAGGCGAAGGTTACGAGAACCGGATTGCAAGCCAGATGGCGAGCGATTTCGGCTACAAGCTCGAGTACACCTATTTTCCGCAGCGCATGGGCTTCGTGCGTCACACGTTGCGCGAGAAGGTGCCCGAGACGGAGCGCTACAAGTGCGACCTGATCATCGGCGTGCCGAAAGGCTACGACATGACCTCCACGACGCAGCCCTACCTGCGTTCCACGTATGCGATGGTGTTTACCAAGCGGCCTGAACTCGCCGGCATCAACACGCCGGACGATCTGCTCAAGTTGCCGCCGGACCAGTTGCACAAACTGCGCTTCGGCATTTTTTCGCAGACGCCCGCGGTCGACTGGCTGCTCAGTCATGACCTGATCGATCAGGCGGTTTCGTATCAGGTGCAAAGCGGCGATCCGCAAGAATATCCCGGCCAGATGATCGAAAAGGATCTGCAGGCGGGCAATGTCGATGTGGTGTTCCTGTGGGGGCCGATTGCGGGTTACTTCGCCAAGCGTTCCGGCGATACGGTCAAGCTCGTGCCATTCCCCGCCACGCCGGGGATCCGCTTTGACTATACGATCTCGATGGGCGTGCGCTACGGCGAGAAAGCGTGGAAGGACAAGGTCGATCAATGGATCGGCGCGAACCACGACAAGATCGACAGCATTCTCACGAGTTACGAAGTGCCGCTTCTGAAGCCCGTCGACACGCCGGCCGGCAAGCCCGCGGACGGGTCGCCATGAAGGGTGCGCGAATGCGGTTGCGCCGCGCGTGGCGGCAAGTGCTTGCGGTGGGTGTCACGTGCGTGGCGTGTGGGATGCATGCCGCGGCGTTTGCCGCGAACGCCGATGAAATCTCGGCCGCCGAGCGGCTCATCTTCACGACGGATCATTTGCAGGGCGTGCAGCAGCAGACCGAGCTCGACTACACGTTCCTCAGCTCGAATCAACCGGCGCACAGCACGGACGTCGTCAAGGTGCTGGTGCTCAGCGCGGACAATGCCAAAGGCGATGCCCAGGTGTCCGATCACAGCGGAGCCGTGCCCTTGCCGAATGCCGGGTTGCAGTGCAATCCGGTGATCATCTATTTCCTCGAACGCGATATCACGGAGATGCAGAACCTGACCGGCGGGCAACGGCGCTACTTCCAGCAGCGTCTGCGGCTCGCGCTCGCCGCGGGGCCGAAGATCGAGACGGTGACCAGTCAGATCGGCGGCAAGACGGTCAAGGCCCGGCAGATCGTCGTGCAGCCGTATCTGGGAGACCCCAATGCTGAACGCTTCGCGCAATACACCGGCAAGCGCTATACGTTCCTGATCGCGGATTCGCTGCCCGGCCGGGTTGCGCTGATCCGCACCGACGTGCCCGGCGCGAACAACGATTTTGCACATCCGGTGCAGACCGAGACGCTCAGCTTCCAGGCGGCGTTGCAAAAACTGCCGTCGCCGCCGCACGCGCCGCACGCGCCGACTACGCCGGTGAAGCCTTCCGACGCGCCTCGCGCGAGCCGTTAGCGAGGCCGCGCCAAGGTGAATTTCATCCGCTCGCTGACCTTGCGTCAGTTGCAGATCTTTGTGGTGGCGAGCCGGTACACGAGCTTCGCACGGGCCGCGGAGGAACTGCATCTGACTCAGCCGGCGGTGTCGATGCAGATTCATCAGCTCGAAGAGGCGGTGGGTCTGCGGCTGTTCGAGCGGATTGCGCGCAAGCTCACGTTGACCGAAGCGGGTGAAATGCTCAGCCACCACGCGAGCCGCATTCTAGGCGAGATCAAGGATGCCGAAGACGCGATGACCTCGCTGAAGCAGGCCGATAGCGGCTCGATCGCGGTGGGTATAGTCAGTTCCGCGACATACTTCGCGCCGAAGCTGCTCGCCATGTATTCGCACCTGTACCCCAAGGTCGATGTGCACTTTTCCGTCGGCAATCGCGACGCGCTGCTACGCCTCTTGCAGGACAATGCGATCGACCTCGCCATCATGGGTCGGCCGCCGCCGGAACTCGACACCACGACCGAGCCGCTCGCGTGGCATCCGCAAGTGGTGATCGCGCCGCTCGACCATCCGTTATGCGGCGCGCGGCGCTTTGATCTGCAGGAACTGCGCGGCGATACGTTCCTGCTGCGCGAGCCCGGTTCGGGTACGCGCATGGCGGCCGAGGAAATGTTCAGGCAGCATCTCTTCACGCCCGCGAAGGTCGTCACGCTCGGCAGCAACGAAACGATCAAACAGGCGGTCATGGCCGGCATGGGGGTGAGTCTGATTTCCCTGCATACGCTGCTGCTGGAACTGCGTACCAAGGAAATTGCGTTGCTCGACGTGAACGGCACGCCGATCGAACGGACGTGGCAAGTCGTGCATTTGCGGGCCAAACAACTGTCGCCGACCTGCACGGTGTTCCGGCAGTTCCTGCTGGAGCAGGCCGCCGTTTATCTGGAGCGCGAGTATGCGCCATACACCACGTTGCCCGCGAAATCAGGAGTGGTGAGATGAGCATGACAGGACGTGGGGCGTTTGTGCGATACGTGCCGTACGTGCGATACGTGCGGACCCTCGGCGTGATCTGCGTGGCGCTCGCGTGCCCGCAGGCGTTCGGCGCGCCGACCTCGATCGCGGTCATGGATTGCGTGCTGATCGACGATAACGCGGCCTATAACGATGCCGCGACCAACCGCATCCAGCAAGCGCGCATCGAAATGGTCAGCGAGTCGCTGCGCGAGCAGTTGCGCGACACCCAGCGCTATCGTGTCGCCGACAATGCGCCCGCCACCGGTCTGATCGCCGAACTCGGCGCGTCGCAAGATCTGAACGCGTGCGCTGACTGTGCGCGGCAGGTGGGACGCAAACTCGGCGTCGAACAGGTCGGCCGGTGCTGGGTCCAGAAAGTCAGCAACCTGATTCTGAATATCAACCTGCATGTCGAAGATGTCGCGAGCGGCGCAACCGTCTTCCAGCGTTCGGTCGATATCCGCGGCAATACCGACGTATCCTGGCGCCGCGGCGCAGCGGCGCTGGCCGGACTGCTTGCCGGCAGTGCGGCGGCGGGTTCGGCAGCGAGCGGCATTTCACCGTGAGAGGGTCCGGGATTCTTCAGCGGCGGCACACTGTGTACTCGAATACGTGACACGTTGACATCGTTCCTCGCGCGGGCGCGCCTGCTGCGCCCGGCAGCGTACTGGCACAGAGTATGCGGCGACGTCCGCGCATAGCCATGAGAAGCACATTCATTTGGTGGGTTCATGACGAGCCCGCGCCTGAATTGTCTGCTATAGGGGATTGCATCGATGGGTGCTGGCGAATTGCTTCAGGACTGGCGCGTGCATGCGCTGCAGATCGAAGATGAAGTCTCGCGCGTCGTGATCGGCCAGCCGCAGATCATCCGTCTCATCACCGTCGCCCTGTTTGCCCGCGGTCATGTGCTCCTCGAAGGCGGAGTCGGTGTCGGCAAGACAACCGTATTGCGCGCGTTTGCGCGGGTGGTGGGCGGGGAGTTCGAACGCGTGGAAGGCACCATCGATCTGATGCCCGGCGATCTCGTCTATCACACGTACGTCGACGCCGAGGGCAGGCCGCGCATCGACCCCGGTCCGCTGCTTCGACACGGCGAGGGGCTGAGCACGTTCTTTTTCAACGAGATCAATCGCGCGCGCCCGCAGGTTCAGTCGCTTCTGTTGCGCGCGATGGCGGAGCGTTCGGTGTGGGCGTTCGATCGCGAATTCCGCTTTCCGCATATGACGGTCTTCGCCGACCGCAACAAGGTCGAGAAGGAAGAGACCTTCGAGCTTGCATCGGCCGCGCGCGATCGCTTCCTGTTCGAGTTGGGCATGCCCACGC
This sequence comes from Paraburkholderia sp. RL17-381-BIF-C, assembly GCF_046026435.1. Taxonomy (NCBI): domain Bacteria; kingdom Pseudomonadati; phylum Pseudomonadota; class Betaproteobacteria; order Burkholderiales; family Burkholderiaceae; genus Paraburkholderia; species Paraburkholderia sp. RL17-381-BIF-C. The sequence continues at coordinate 64,574 of NZ_JARESX010000010.1, forward strand.
CGACCGAGCCCGACGTGCGGCGGGCGCTGGTATTCGATCCGACGTTCCATGACGTCGACATGCTGCTTGCGCGACTGCCGCCCGCGATCGTTCCATGGGAACAGTTGAACCAGGTCGGCGCGGTCATTCAGGAGAGTGTGCAGTCGAGTGAGACGATCGAGCGCTACGTTCTGGATATCTGGCAGGCAACGGAGACGCCACAGCGTTTCGGCATTGCGCTGGAGGGCGTCGATATGGATCGCCTCATTCTGGCGGGCGCGAGCCCTCGCGGCATGAGCGCGCTGCTGCGCGCCGCGCGCGTGGTGGCGTGGCTGGCCGGCCGTACGCATCTTGTGCCCGAGGATATTCATGCGGTGCTGATGCCGGCGCTGGGGCATCGCGTGTTCTTCACGCCGATCTACGAACTGCGCCGCCAGGAGCTCGCCGAAGCGCTCACGGCGCAAATCATGAACAGGCTGGCCGTACCCTGAGCCATGAACGCGACCCCCGAATTTCACTACCGTTTGCCGATGCGCGCAGGCGGTTCTCGTCCCGGCTCGCATCCGGGATCGAGCTTCGGCGCCGGCCAGGAATTCGCAATGCATGGCCGCCTTTTCGACTACCCGGATCCGCGCCGCCTGGATTTGCGCGCCAGCGTGCGCGCCGCACGCTCCGAATGGCTGGTGCGGGTTCACTTGCAGCGCGCTGCGGTGCCGGTGCAGGTGATCGTCGATGTTTCCGCTTCCATGCACTTCGGCACGCGCCAGACGAAATTGCAGGTTGCCGCCGACTTTGTCGAGGCGTTGGGATATAGCGCGTTTCGCGTCGGCGATCAGCTGGGCATGCTCGCCTTCGATAACGCCGCGCGTGACGATCTATTCATGCCGGCGCGATACGGGCGGGGCGTCGGCAACCTGCTCGCGACGATGTTGCGTGACAGCACGAGCGACACAGCCGGAAGCGGCGGCATTGCCGGACTGCAACGCGCCGCTTCGACGCTGGCCGGGCGGCGCGCGCTGATCTTCCTTGTTTCCGATTTTCACTGGCCGCTCGCGGAATTGCCCGCCGCACTCGACTTGCTGGTTCATGCCTGTGTGGTGCCGATGGTGGTTTGGGATACCGCTGAGATCGCACCCCCGCACGGCGCGCCGCTGCTTGCGGTCCGTGACGCCGAGTCCGCCCGGCAGCGCACGCTATGGCTGCGTGGCAGCGTGCGCGCGCGTTGGCGCGAGGCTGTCGCGCGGCGGCGTGCTGAACTCGCGACGATGTTCGGCAAGCGTGGCATGCAGCCGTTTTACATCGAGAGTGCTTTTGATCCAGAGGCGATGTCGCGCTATTTTCTGGAGACGATCGCATGAGACTCGATGGGCGCTGCGCTGGCAGATCATATAGTTCGCTGCGCGGGACATCTGTCGCGAAGAGGTTTGTCTCTTCGCTAGCGTGGTTGTTGGTGGTGGTGTTGGCACCGATGCCGTTAATGAGCGTCGCCGCAGGGCCGGCCGTTGTGTTTCAGCCAACGGTTCAACAGCCGCGCGCATTCGGCCACCTGCTCGGCGATATCCTCACGCAACGCATTCTGCTGTCCGCCGGCGATCACGATGCGGGTTCGGTGGCGCCGCCTTCCGTCGGCCGCACTGACGAGTGGCTGGAACGGAGGCCCGCCCGGTTCGAAACCGGTGCCGACGGTCGTCGCTGGATGGTAATCGACTACCAGATCGTCAACGTCGCGCCCACGCTCACCAGGATTGCTCTGCCGGCGTTGACATTGACCTCGGCGTCCGGCGCGACGCTGCAGGTCGCGGAGTGGCCGCTCAGCATCGGCCCGACGACACAGGTCGATGCCTTCGATGCCGGTGACCTGCAACTGATGCGGCCTGACCGGCAGGCTCCTGCGCTACCGACCGCGCCGCTGCGGCGGCAGGCGAGTTTCGCGCTTGGCCTGCTACTGCTGACGCTGCTGTCGTGGGCGGGTTGGTGGCGGTGGCGCAACTGGCGCGAGTCGGCGCGGTTGCCGTTTGCGCGCGCGTGGCGGCAGATGCGGCGGCTGAACCCGCCGAACGCGGACACGTCCGCCGATGCATGGCTCTGCCTGCACCGCGCACTGAATGAAACAGCGGGCCATGTCGTTCACGCGGGTTCTTTGCCCAGCCTGTTCGCGCGAGCGCCGTATTTGCAGCCGCTACGCACGCAACTCGAACAGTTCTATCAGCAATCGACCGAGCGCTTCTTCACGCCTGCACCGGTGCTCGCCCGTTATCCGCTGCGAGGGCTGTGCCGCGCACTGTATCGCGCAGAGCAGCGCCATCAGCGATGAACACGGCATTCGACTTCGCCTATCCGTGGCTGCTTGTTCTCGGGCCGTTAGCCGCGCTGCCGTTGTTGCCGCGACGCGGCGACACGCTGGCCTTCTCCTGGGTCGCATGGCTTCCGGAGGATCGCGTCGGGCAATGGCTCGGCTTCGTCGTGCGGGGCAGTGCCGTGCTGGCGATGGCGGCGATTGTGGTTGGCCTCGCCGGCCCGGGACGCTCGCAACGACAAGTGCTGCGTACCGGCAGCGGAGCCCAGATCCTGATCCTGATGGACCGCAGTGCGAGCATGGACGAAACGATGAATAGCAAAGGCGTGGAGTCGCCGGCGGGTGAATCGAAGAACAAGGTGGCGCGCGCTTCGTTGACGAACTTCGTGGCTCAACGGCCCAACGACCGGCTTGCGTTCATGATGTTCGGCACGAGCTCGGTGCTGGCGATGCCGTTTACCTACGACTCCCGTGCGATCGAAGCCGCGATTGCAGGTACGGCGGTGGGTCGCGGCATGCCGGACACGCAACTCGACCATGGGTTGCTGGCGGCCATCGGCGAGTTCAATGGCTGGGCATCGTCGGGGCGCCGGGCGATCGTGCTCGTCTCGGACGGTGGTGCGAGACTCGACGCGGAAGTACGGCGCCTCATTCAGGATGGACTGATGCGCAACCAGATCGCGCTTTACTTTATCTACTTGCGCAGCGGCACCTACAGTCCCGATCTGAACGCTGCGGTTCCCGCGAGTGAGTCTTCGGCCGAAGCCGAGTTGCATCGCTTCTTCCTCTCGCTGAAGACCCCGTACCGGCTTTTTCAGGCCGGCGATGCGCGAGCGATGAAGGACGCGATGGCCGAGATCAATCGCCAGCAAAACGCGCGGACTTCGTTTGTCGAGCATTTGCCACGGCAGGATCTCAGCCCGTATTGTTTCGCGCTCGCGCTGGCCGGTTGTGCGCTGTTGCTGGCTTTGCGGCTGCTTCAGGTGCGGGCCTGGTCATGAAGCGCGCGTCGATTCATCTCATCTTCGCGGCCGTCGCGCTGTGTTGCGCCGGTGTCGCGGCGTATGACGGGGTTCGCCTGCGGCACGCGCAGCACGTCAATGAGGCCGTCGCGGCAGTCGCGGCTGAAACAGCCAAAACAGCCGGCAAAGCGGCCGCGACAGGCGCTCCGCGCGACGAACAGGGTCGACGCGAGGACGGCCAGGTTCGACTCGCGCGCGCCATCGCGTTGTCGAACGCGGGTGCCTACGACAGGGCAGGCCCGCTCTTCGAGGACCTGATCCGCGACGGGCAATCTGGCGAGGTAGGGCGCGCGGCGCTGTTCGATCTTGGCAACATGTACCTGCGTGAGAGCATGGGCGACAGCCGCTCCGGCACGGTCCGGTCGGCCGCCATGATCGAGGAGGCCAAGGCGCGCTACCGGACCTTGCTGCGTGCCGCGCCGGACGATTGGGATGCGCGCTATAACCTCGAACGGGCGCTGTGGCTCGCGCCTGAAACGCACTCTACGGCGGAATCGCCGGAGGTCAAGTCGCAGCACAACGTCAAGGTGAGCGATCCGCAGAGCAAGGATCTGCCATGAGATTCGGCGCGCCGAAGCGTGGGCTTTCCGGACGGCGGCACTGGACGACGCCCGTGGCGCTCGTGTTGTTGATCGCAGCGGTCGCCATGCCTCGCGTGATACTCCCACGCAATACGTTCAGCTACATCGTCACCTTCGACATTACGCAGAGCATGGATGTCGAGGACATCGCACTGAATGACGCACCGGTGAGCCGCCTGGCGTTCGCGCGGGCTGCGGCGCGCGACGCGCTGGGGCGATTCCCATGCGGGTCGAAGCTTGGGTGGAGTGTGTTCACCGGTCAGCGGACGTTGCTGTTGCTGCCGCCCGTCGAAGTCTGCAGCAACTACGATGCGTTACTGTCCTCGCTCGACAGGATCGACTGGCGAATGCGCTGGACCAACTGGAGCCGCATTGCCGAGGGCGGCGTCTATTCCGCGGTTCGCGTGGCGCAGGACATCGGTCATGGCGCGGCCGTCGTGTTCGTCACCGATGGACAGGAGGCGCCGCCAATCCTGCCTTCGGATGCACCGGCGCGGGACATCAACCCCGCTCAGGTCAAGGGCTGGCTGATCGGCGTTGGTGGCGATCAGGCCGCGCCCATTCCGCGCACCGATGCAGACGGCCGGCGTGACGGCTACTGGCAGGCAGAGGACGTGATTCAGGTACCCACGCGGCCGGGATCCGAAACGCGGGCGGAAAGCCACGAGGAGCTGTCCGAATTGCACGGGCACTACCTTGCCGCCGTGGCCGAACAGATCGGCTTCGGATATCGCCGCCTGTCGAGCACTGCGTCCTTGAGCGAGGCCCTGCTCGATGCGCGATTCGCTCACCGCGAACCGGTGCCGACGGATTTGCGCTGGTGTCCCGCGCTGCTCGCGTTGCTGTTGCTCGCCTGGCGATTCGCACCGGAGTTCCACTCGTCGACGCGTCGCGTGAGCGCCGGACGTGCGAACTCGTCATACGGGTAAATCCGCTCTGCTCATTACCTGCCGAGGGTCTGGAAAATTTGGAGCGTATCGCCTACGCTTAAGCGAGCCGGCCTTTTGGGGCGAGGGCATGACCTTCGCCCGTCTGTGCGCAGCCGACCCATTCTGACAAAGCAATCAACGGTTCTAAATCGTACGCTTTTGTTGTTTGAGAGGGTTGTGCCATCCTGCTTTTCTACGCCATTGCTGGCGTGGATGAATGCCGCACTCCAGTGCTGAAATTCTTGAACAATAAAAAGCCAAGGAGACGCTCATGCCATTCGTTCGCATTCCAGATGCTATTGGTCTTTCCCTGCTCGCCATTGCATTCGGCCTACCCTCTGCTTTTGCCGCTGACGAAGTTCAGAACACTTCGACTACGACGAGCTCACCCGTGCCGTCGACGCTGCAGCCTGTAAGTCAGGATCAACTCGACAAGGCGGCCACCACGTCCAACGACTGGCTGCTTTCGAACGGTTCCTACGCGCAGACGCGCTACTACCGCGGCGCACAAATCAACAAGACGAACGTGGCGAAGCTCAGACCGGCTTTCATCTTCCAGACAGCCGTCAACGAGTCGATGGAAACGGCGCCAATCGTATCGAATGGTGTGATGTTCATTACCACCTCGTTTAACCACGTGTATGCGGTCGACGCGGTCACGGGCAAGGAGTTCTGGCATTACAAGCACAAGATGGGCTCGGTCACGACGTTTTGTTGCGGGCCCAACAATCGCGGCGTAGCTATAGCCGGCGACCGGCTCTTCATGGGCACGCTCGATGCGAAACTCGTCGCGCTCGACGCGAAAACCGGCAACGTGCTGTGGCAAACGCAAATTGCCGATCCCGATCAGGGCTACTCGGAAACGATGGCGCCGACGGTCGTCGACGGCAAGGTGCTGATTGGCACGAACGGCGGCGAATATGGCATTCGCGGGTTCCTCAAAGCGTTCGATGCAAACTCCGGTCAATTGCTGTGGACGTTCTATACGATTCCGGAAACCGGCCAGGAAGGCGTGTGGGCCACGAAAGATGCGACTGGCCGCGACGAGAAACGCGATATCGATGCCGAGAAAAAACAGCTCGCCGCGAAGGGGGGTGATTTCTACAAGACGCTCGGCGGCGGTGTGTGGATGGCGCCCGCCGTCGATCGGCAAACGCATACGGTGTTCTTCGTGGTGGGCAATCCCTCGCCGGACCTGTATGGCGCAATCCGCCCGGGAGACAACCTCTATACGGATTCACTCGTCGCGATCGATCTGGACAGCGGCAAGTACAAATGGCACTACCAGTATGTGCCGCATGACGTGTGGGATCTCGACGCCGTGAGCCCGCCGATGCTGATCGACGTGCGCGACACCAACGGCAAGATGATTCCGGGCGTGGTGCACGGCGGCAAGACCGGCCACGTGTACGTTCACGATCGCGCCACCGGGCGGCTGATCCGCTATTCGCAGGCGATGATTCCCCAGGAGAACATGTGGACGTTGCCGACAGCCGCGGGCGCGCGGATGCTGCCCGGCGCGAACGGCGGAGTCGAGTGGTCGCCAATGGCGTTCGATCCGCAAACGCGCCTCGTGTATGCGGCCAATCTGCATCAACCGATGACGTATCAGGTCGAGGACGCGGCCTATCCGGGTGGCAGCAAGCTCTGGCTGGGCGGCGCGTTCAAGACGATCGCGGCCGAACAGCAATGGGGCAAACTCTCCGCGGTCAACGTCGATACGGGTAAGGTGGCGTGGGACTTCAAGACCGAACAACCGCTGATAGGCGGCGTGCTGGCGACGGCGGGCGGTCTCGTATTCAACGGCGAAGGCAACGGCCTGTTCCGCGCATTCGATTCCGCCACCGGCAAGAAGCTCTGGGAGTTCCAGTGCGGCGCCGGCGTCAATGCGCCCGCGGTGTCGTACATGGTGCACGGTAAGCAATACGTCGCGGTCGCGGCGGGCGGCAATACCCAGCTCGACTTCAAGCGCGGCAACACCGTGGTGGTTTTTGCACTGCCATGACGATGCGCATGCCGATGCTACGGGGAACACGGGGAGCGGCGCGCCGCTCATGGACGGCATGGCTGTGCGGTTGGTTCGCCGCCGCATGGCTGCCGTTGAACGCGCACGCCGACGCCGAGGCGGGCAAAGCGAAAGCGCAGGTGTGCGTGGCCTGTCATGGGCCGATGGGCAATTCGACCAATCCGGACTATCCGATTCTCGCAGGTCAGAGCGCGCGCTATCTCTATCTGCAACTCAAGGACTTCAAGGAAGGGCGGCGCAGCGACCCGCGCATGTCGCCGATGGCGGCGAACCTTTCGCGCGACGACATGCAGGATCTGGCTGATTACTTCGCCGCGCAAAAGCTGGTGTCCGTTCCATTCAAGGCGGATAGCGCCAGCATCGAAGCCGGAAAGAATAAAGCTGCCGAGGTGTTATGCACGATGTGCCACCTGGGCGGCTTTTCTGGTCAGAACGAGATTCCACGCGTCTCGGGTCAACTGTATCCGTACATCGTCAAGCAAATGCAGGACTTCCGTTCGCATACGCGGACCAACGACGCCGGCAACATGGCCAGTGTGACCCGCAATCTGACAGACGACGACATTCGCAATCTCGCCGCATACATCAACAATCTCCAGTAGTAGGGAGGCGATGCCGTGAAACAAACTCTCATCCGTACCACTGCTGTTGTCGCGTTGCTTGCGGGCGCATTCGGGGCATGCGTGCCCGCGCATGCGCAAGACGACGGAGAAATAAACAGGCAACTGCTTGCGGCCGCGAAAGACGGAGACGAGCCGTCGGCTCTCGCGGCGCTTCAACGCGGGGCCGCAGTGGATGCCATGACCCGCATCGGCGACACTGCGCTAATTACCGCGTGCAAAAAAGGCGACGTGCGAACGGCGCGCATGCTGATCGAACATGGCGCGAACGTTCAGCACGCCAGCGCGCCGGGCGTCACACCGTTGATGGCCGCGGCGTACGGCGGCTTTGATGAAATCGTCGCGCTGCTGCTGGCGCACGGCGCCGATCCGCTTGCCACGGATCGCATCGGCAAGACTGCGATGGAGTATGCGGCCGGCCAGGGACAGTCGAAAGTGGTGAGTCAACTGCTCGATGCCGGGGTCGACGTGAATCGTCCTTATAAGAACGACCTCACTGCGCTGATGTGGGCTGCGGGATACGATCGCGCGGATACTGTCCGGCTGCTGATCGCACGCGGCGCGAATCGGGCGATGAAGGACAATCGGGGATTGACGGCGAAAGATATCGCGGTGCAGACGAAGTCGGATCAGGTGGCTCGTCTGTTATCTGCCGGATAGTGCGGGAATGAGTCCGGCATGCGCGGACGCACATGCGTTGAGAAGAGTGAGCGCCACGACTCCAGCATCAGACGGCGCTCATCGTTCGGAACGAAGCGCTCGTTCACCGAATACGGAACTTGAATTCAAGCACGGCCAACGAAGCGTCGGGCTGACCTTGCCGTTGCAGATCCTCCGCAAGAAGCTTTTGAAACAAGGCTAATTCTCGATCTCCATATAGTTCGACGAATTCGGCGAATACTTCGGTAATGGCATTGCTGCGTGTCGCCGGCGTCAGCGTACTGCCAATGTATGAGCGCCCTCTTGCAAGCTCGAGCGCATACGCAGAGCGAGCATTCCCGACGGCCGCGCTAATTTTTCCCCTTGCCATCTAATCTCTCTTTTTTTTGTGGGCCGACCGCAGGCCTTTTTAGGTCCGTTCATGCGAACCGGGAAAACGGTCTACCTCGAATTTAAGGGGAAATGCTGAAGGAAATCTTAAGGGAGCGGAATAGAGCAGACATGACGTGCCCCCTCTAAAACCGGAGGCCAGAAATCAGGGCGCACATTTTTCTTCGTCAGCGAATTCACGCGCGAAGAAGTTACCGATCGGATATCGGCATCAGTATCAACCCTTAGCGCTTGTCATAACGGGCCCACGGCTGAACGCGGCGCTTTGCGCCCGATTCAAGTTTGCGCCGGAAAAGCCGATAAGAAGCTGGATGAATGCACCATTTCCTGCGCTACGTTAGTAAGTTTTACTCCCATGTCCGATTTGCGTAACTTTGCGCGCGGTGTTAAGTGCACGTTGCGCCTCACATTACTTGCCGCAGCGTCTGCTGTTATCGCGGCACACAACGTTCGAGCGGCCGCGCAGGCGAAGCCGGAGCTATCCACGAGCGAGCATGCGCCGGGCGATCTGACCGCGCTACCGCTGGAGGCGTTGATGCAGGTCACGGTGAGTAGCGCCAGCCGGCTTGCCCAGCCGATATCCGACGCACCGGCCGCGGTCTTCATTCTGACGGCCGCCGATATCCGCGATTTCGGATGGAAGACCCTCGCGGATGCGCTCGCGTCGCTTCCCGGACTCTACACAACCTACGACCGGACCTATTCGTATCTCGGCGCACGGGGCTTTCAGCGCCCGGGCGACTACAACAGCCGGTTTTTGCTGCTGATCGACGGAGTACGAACCAACGACTCGGTATTCGACCAGGCTGCCATTGGCACCGATTTTCCGGTAGACCTGGATCTTGTCGAGCGTATTGAGTATGTGCCGGGTCCAGGATCGGCTGTGTACGGTTCGAACGCGCTATTTGGCGTCGTGAACGTGATTACAAAGACCGGCGAAAGTCTCCGCGGTGCTCAGGTCGCAGTCGCAGCAGGGAGTTTTGGCGAGAAGCAGGCACGCGCAACTTACGGCTGGCATGGCACGAATGGCGCGGACGTACTGCTGTCGGCGAGTTCTTTTGTCAGCAACGGGCAGAGCCTGTTTTATCCGGAGTTCGATACGCCCGACCAGAACAATGGCGTGGCACAAGGACTCGACTACGATCGCAGTCAGAAGTTGCTCGCCAAGTTCACGTACGGCGAGTTCGGCCTTAGCATGGGCTATGGCAACCGGACGAAGGGCGTCCCCACCGCGCCGTATGGCGCGATATTCAACGCGCCGTTCAGCACGACCGATACGCATAGTTTTATCGACGGCACTTTTCAGCACACAATCGCGGAAGGCATACAACTGGCGTCGAGCGCGTACTGGGGACGTTACGACTATCGCAGTCCGAGTCTTTATGCGCCAGGGCCGGTGGAGAACGTCGATGGCGACCACGCGCTCTGGTACGGCGTCGACGTTCACACCACGTTCACGTCCCTTCCGAAAAATAGAGTCGTGCTGGGTTTCGACTATACGCGCGACGCTCATCGCGATCAGTACAACTTCAACGTCGAACCCTACGAGAGTTTTCTCGACGACCGGCGCTCCGGTAACCGCACCGGAATCTACGGTGAAGACGAACTGCAATTGCCCGCGAATTTTTCGCTCAATGTCGGACTTCGTTACGACGTGGAGACAGCGGCAGGCGGCAACGTGAGTCCACGCGTGGCGCTCGCCTACAAGCCGACCAACAGCGACACAGTGAAACTGGTGTACGGTCGCGCCTATCGCGCGCCGAACGCCTATGAACTCTATTACGCTGTACCGGGGGTGGGTGGACAGTCCGCGAATCCTTCATTGAAGGCTGAGCACATCACGACCACCGAACTGATCTACCAGAGACAGTTTGGCGCGACGGGTCGCGCGACACTTTCTCTGTTCCATTACGACATTCGCGACCTGATCTCGGAAACGACTTCGCCGGCCGGGCTGTACGTTTTCGAGAACCTCGACCGGGCGAAAGCGAACGGCGCTGAAATAAGCTATGAGCAACGATTCGGTGAAACCCGAGTCCGGGCCAGCTATTCGTGGCAGATCGCCCGAGACGGCGCCACCGGAGACATTCTGCAAAATTCACCGCGGCATCTCGCGAAACTCAATCTGGTACTGCCGCTCTTTGGCAATGCGGCGCGGCTCGCCACCGAACTGCGCTGTGTATCAAGCCGACTCGCCGAAAGTGGCCACGCAGCAGGGTACTGCCTGGGCAATCTGTCCGTCGGCTCGACGCGCCTGATCCAGCATGCCGACGTGTCGTTCTCGGTGTACAACGTAGCCAACACACAGTATGCGGATCCGGCGGGCCCCGGCTATACGCAGGAGGTCATTGCGCAGCAAAGCCGCACCTTCCTCGTCAAAATGGTGTACGGATTCTAGTATGCGGTTCAATCGCACACTCCGCACATTCACCGTGTTGGGCTCGTTAGTCCTCGCGGTCATTGCCGGGCCGTCGAACGCACAGGTTGACGAAGCGATGCTGAGCGCAGCATACATCTACAACTTTACCCAGTTCACCACCTGGCCGGCAGGAGGGCTCTCCGATTCGAAGCTGGTCGTCTGCGCGAACGGTGAGAGCGCGCTGGGAATAGCGCTCGCGAACCTTAACGGAAAGATCGTGAGCGGACGCGCGTGGACTTTCGGCTCGCTGAGCCACGGTGATGGTCCGTCAGGATGCAACGTCGTTCTCGTCGAAGAAGGTAAGCCATTGTCGAAGCAAACGAGAGAAGTGCTCAACTCCGACAGGCCCGTACTCGTCATCACCAATTCCACGCTGGATACACAGGACACGGTGATTCGCCTGGTCACGGACGGAAACCATTTGCGTTTCGATATCAACAACCGCGAGGCGGCTCGGCGACATCTTTCGCTCAGCTCGAAGCTGCTTCAACTGGCAAGGACTGTCCTATGAGCTTGATCGAACGGAACAAGCCAAGTTTGTCGCGCGCGTTGGGACGGGTCAACATCATCGGAGTGGCGGTCGCTCTGGTGATTTCGAGCGTTGTCCTGCTCGTCTACGAGGCGGTTTCGCTTCGAGGCGCGCTTGCGGACAACGCCCGGCTTCAGGCCGCAATGGTCGCGGAAAATATGTCGGCGCCACTGATCTTCCGCGACAGCGAGGTGGCGAGCGAAGTGTTGGCGCACCTCGGCAAGCTCCCCTATATCGAAAGCGTTGCAGTCTTCGATGCGAAGGGCGGTCGCTTTGCCCGCTTCGTTCAGCGAGGGCTATCGGAATTTGAACAGAACGAAGGCACGGAGGCCGCGGCGCAGACACAAGTGCGCCTTTCTTTCAAGGACGTGATCGTCGCCGCACCCGTGGTTCAGGGTGGCGTGCGGGTCGGCACGGTGGTCCTCGTTGCGACGACCGACGGAATGAAGGCGGAATTCACGCGCTATGCCTGCTTCCTGTTTCTAGCGTCGGCGTGTGCGCTGTGGATAGCGTCGTTCGTCATGTCGCGTACCAGAGCGCGCGTCATCGAGGCGGAACGACAATTGGAATACTTCGCTCTGACCGACCCGCTGACTGATCTGCCCAACCGTCGCGCTTTCTATGACGAACTGGCTGGCTGTCTGCGTCCGGCTGCGGGTGTTTCCCCGCAGGTGACACTTGTCCTGATCGATCTCGACGATTTCAAAAAGATCAACGATACGCTCGGACACGGTGCCGGGGACGAACTACTGCGCGCGGTAGCGCACACCCTGCGGGGCACCGTTCAGCAACGAGATGTCGTGAGCCGTATCGGCGGCGACGAATTCGCGGTGTTGGCAACTTCGGATACCGACCGGATCCAAAGCCGAAGGACCGCGGAGAAGATCGTGCGCAGCCTTGGGCGGTCGTTCGAACTTGAAGGGACGATGGTGCCCGTCACCGTGAGCGTGGGCTTTTCGCGGTATCCGGATGACGCCGGCGATATTGCGTCCCTCGTGAGTAGCGCGGATATTGCGCTCTATGCGGCCAAAGGCGGCGGTAAAAATCTTGCGGTCGAGTTCCGGCCGAAAATGACGGCAGAGGCGCAGCGGCGTGCGTCGCTGGAGCGCGATCTGCGCGAAGCGGTCGAGCGCGATGGCCTGGACATTGCCTATCAGCCGCAATTCGATTGTCGCACCGGGCGGTTAGTCGGCGTGGAAGCGCTTGCTCGTTGGGATCACCCTTCACAAGGGGCTATTTCTCCCGGCGAATTCGTGCAGATTGCGGAGAGTAGCGACTTGATTCTGTCACTCGGCCGATGGATTCTGAACCGCGCCTGTCAGGATGCCGTGCGGTGGAATCGCGATGCCGCGACGTCTGTTAGCGTCTCGGTGAATGTATCGGCGCGACAACTCCGGCATCACACTTTCGATGCCGACGTGCTTGCAACACTGCAGGAGACCGGTTTGCGACCGGAGTTGCTTGAACTTGAACTGACCGAGAGCCTGTTGATGGAGAATGTCACGGTGGCGGCGGAGGTCATGAGAACGCTGCGTGCACGAGGTGTGCGCCTGTCGATCGACGACTTTGGCACGGGCTATTCGTCCCTGTCGTACCTGCAGTCGTTTCCGCTCAATCAACTGAAAATCGATCGCAGCTTTGTGAAGGCGTTACCGTATTCGGGGCAGCCAATTGTTACAGCCATTATTTCGATGGCGCACAGTTTTGGTCTCACTGTCGTCGCGGAAGGGGTTGAATATCCGGCGCAACTGGCGTGGCTATGCGATAGCGGGTGCGACTTCGTTCAGGGTTATCTCACGGGCCGGCCAATGACATTTACCGCATTGATGGAGGCATTGGAGGAAGAGCGCGAGCATTTCCTCGCCGCCGAGCGCACTGAGTCGGCTGGACCCGTCGCGTAGAAACATGTAACTTCACGTTGCGACTCTCAGGCTTAGTCCTGACGCAGCTTCAGTATCTTCCATGTGCAGGAGATGGAGTTGGGGCTTGCAAAACGATTCGATACGAATTGGCGTTGATCGCGTCAAAGTACCGAATCGCGCTGCTTGCGATCTTGAATAGTGGCCGCTAACGACGCGGCCGACACGCGGCGCGAGCGTCGCAGAATCGGGGGTGAGATGAAAAGTTTTTTCGTTGGCGCAGCGCTGGTGAGTATGGGCATCACCGCTTCGGGATTTGCGCATGCGACGGATATTGGCGTGGGCATTAACATCGGTACGCCACCTGTCGTGGTCGCGCCGGCCCCGGTCGTCGTCGTGTCGCCTGGATGGCACGGCGACCGCTATTGGGACGGCCACCGCTATTGGGATCGCGACGAATGGGAGGAACACCACCATCATCACGGACATAAGGACGGTCACTGCCCGCCCGGACACGCAAAGAAGGGCGAATGCTGAACCGCGCAACCATCCATGTCTCTGGCGTTCCGCCAGAGACATGGATGTGCATGAACAAAGTGTAGATTCGCTCGCGTCGCGTCTACCATTATCGGCGGCAGGCACCGTACGTTGGCGTACGGCCTGCCGTCGTGCTTTTTGGTTCGTCACGGGTTGCATGCACGCGCGCGCCTTCGAATGGCGCGTGAATGGATGAGCGGCTAGAGAGCAGGGCCCGAAAAGACCGGATTTCCCGGCTTTACCTTCCGTACTTGAAACGCAAGCGTACGGTTCGTTCTAGATACAGAGAAGACTTTCCCCGGTCGCCCTGAGAAGCACAGGACGCGGCGGGACAATTGAGTGGAAGGCACCCGTCACGCCGAGCTGCTGACGTGTGATGGAAACGATACGCAATGGTCTCTTTGCTTCAGCCCCCTCGACTATTTCAGGAGAGTCGTGATGCCCTATCATGCGAACCGTCTGCGGCCGTTGACCCGTGCGGAACTGGAAGTCCTCAGCCCTCTCAAGGCGACCAGAGAGAACCTGCGTGTTACCGCGAGATCCATCTGGTCTACTACCTACGTAACTGTGCCACCAGGCGTGGAGCTAGCGCCAAAAGTGAAAAACGAGCGAATGGATGTGCGCCCCGATGGTCAGAGCCTATGGAAAATCGGCATCGAGATGAGCGCCGGTTCGACGCCCGGACTGCCCATGGGCTGTACGGTCCAGACTCACGAAAAGACCGATACGATGGGACAGATTTCCGGCCACCCGTCGTTCCGGCCAGAATGGATGGACGTTCGATTCATTCCCAAAACGGGCATCCGCCGCCCGCAGCCGCAGATGCGAGACGGAAAAGGGCGCAAGGTCAAACCACTCACGGTCTTTCCCGGCGATGCACGCCAGGTTCTGTTCGATACAAGCTGGCCATGGCTACTGACGGGAAAGATCGTTACGAGCGACGGCACCTCCGGTTCGGGCGTGCTGATCGGCGACCGCCTCGTTCTGACAGCACGCCACGTCATGCCTTGGAATAGCATCGGAACCGGCAACTGGTGGATGAAATTCACGCCGTACTATTTTGACGGTACGGAGCCGTTCGGGTCGTCTTACGTCAGCGACGCCCGCCACTATGGGACCGACGACACGGACTTCAACCTGTCGCACGACTATGCGGTATTACGGCTATATGAGCCCTTGGGCAACCGGTTAGGCTATATCGGCACGACGAGTTTCGACGACGGCTGGAGAGGGCTGAACGTATGGGAGAACGTGGGTTACCCATTCGATGTCGCAGGCGGGGAGCGACCCGCGGTGCAAAGCTGGCAATCCTTCGAAGACGACTACGAAGACGACGACGGACAGACATTGGAAACGGAGGCGAGCCTGAACCACGGCAACTCCGGTGGCCCGTTCTTCGCATGGTTCGAAAATGGCAGTCAGGTTCGCGCGTGCGGCGTGGTATCGAGCGAAGTGAGTTTCGACGGCGACGCGGACAATTCGGTCAGCGGCGGGGACAATCTGGTCAACCTGGTCGACTGGGCGCGAGCGAATTGGCCGTTGTAGGGCGCTAAATGCGCAAGGCAATCCGGATTCGGGTGGCTCGGGGCAGTATGACGAGCAGCCACCCGTTTTCGATAGGACCGTATCAGTTGCCTGGAAACACGGGAATGGTCTTTCAGCAGCAGTCCCAGCATCTGGCCATCGGCGTCGAATCGCCGGCCGCCCGAATCAAACTCCCCTCGCTTGAAATCCCACCATACAAAGGTGTGACCCACACCTCCCTTTCTCTGATCCGCCGATCCCAACGCATAACTATTCCGGCGATCCCATCCGGCCTATTCTGCTGAACACAACGAGCCGCAGCAAAGTCGTGGCCCGAAATGCTTCGAGTGGAGAGTATCCGACATGACCGTACCGCTTTCTCGCCCCGCCATTCCCGTTCTCGAAGCCGGCATGCCGGCGCCGGATTTCACGTTGCAAGCCACACCCGACCAGAAGATCACCCTGTCCGAGTTGCGCGGCACGCCGGTGGTCATCGCGTTCTACCCGGCCGACTGGAGCCCTGTGTGTGGCGACGAACTCGGTCTTTTCAACGCCGCGCTCGGTGAATTCCGCCGGTTGGGGGCGCAGCTGATCGCCATTTCCGTGGATAGCGCGTGGTCGCACACGGCATATGCAACACAACGCAAGCTTCACTTTCCGCTGCTTTCGGACTTCGAGCCGAAGGGTGAAGTCGCACGAAGCTATGGTGTGTACCGCGCAAAGGAGGGTGTTTGCGAACGCGCGTTGTTCGTTCTCGATGGGAACGGCATTGTGCGGTGGGCCTATGTTTCTCCCATCACCGTGAACCCGGGCGTCGACGGAATACTCGGCGCACTCGAACAAATGAACAATTCCACGCAACAGGACACCCCATGAGCCATCTCTCAGCGCCGGTCGGATCTCTGGACCATATCGAGGGTGCGTTCGGCGCGCCCGTCACGTTGATCGAATACGGCGATTTCGAATGCCCCTATTGCGGGGCGATGTACGGTGTGATCAAAGCGGTGCAGCAAGCCATGGGACCACAACTGCGATTCGTCTTCCGGCACTTCCCGTTGACGGATATGCATGCTCACGCGCTGCACGCCGCGCAGTTTTCGGAAGCTGCGGCGACTCAAGGCAAATTCTGGGAAGCGCATGACATCCTGTATGAAAATCAGACGGCACTGAGCGATACGGATTTGGCGCGGTATGCGGCGCAACTCGGCCTGCACGCGCGCGATCTGGCCGCGGCGTTCGAAGGCACTTACGACGGGCGTATCCAGCATGACTTCGACAGTGGCTTGCGCAGCGGCGTGAACGGCACGCCTACTTTGTTCATCAACGGCCAGCGTTATGACGGCGAGCGCGACGCCGAAACTCTGCTCGAAGCGCTGCGCGCCGTCGCCCGTCACGTGTGAGTGTGCGGATAGAAGAAAAGGGCGGCAAGGTCAACCTTGCCGCCCTTTTTCACGAGCACGCGAAAGCGTCGAAAACAGAAGTCATCCGCACGCTCAGCGCGATGCGGATGACGGATTCCCCAAACCGCTAAACGTCGATCAAACCTCGATCAAACGTCGATCAGTTTGCGCAGGCTTTCGCCGGCAAGCGGCATGTCGCGCAGGCGCTTGCCGGTGGCATCGAATAGCGCATTGCCGAGCGCGCCCGCGGTCGGTCCCATCGACGCTTCCGCCGCGCCGAGAAACGGTGCGCCCGGCCGGTCGATCAAATGCACATTGACGCTGCGCGGCACCGCGGAGAAGCGCAGGATCGGATAACTGCTCCAGTCGAAGCTGCGAATCCGCTTCGTATCGAACTGCAATTGTTCATACAGCGTCCAGCTTGCCGACTGAATCACGCCGCCCTCGATCTGATTGCGGATGCCGTCGGGATTGACGATCTGTCCGGAATCCACCGCGACTTCAGCGTGTTCGAGAATCACCTGACCGGTTTCGGGCACGACGGATACCTCGACGGCAATCGCGACATAGGCCATCAGGTTCTTATACTTCGCGAACGCAAAGCCGACGCCGTGATTGCGCTTGCGCGGCGCACGCGGCCAGCCGAATTTCGCGGCGGCGAGTTTTATGACGTCACGGGCACGCGGGTCCTGCATGTGCTTCAGCCGGAACGCCACGGGGTCCTTGCCGGCAGCGGCGGCCAGTTCGTCCATGAACGTCTCGATCGTGAAGATGTTCATGTGCGCGCCGAGCGAGCGCATGGCCGACGTATGCAGCGGCATGGTCGGCGAGAAGTTGTTCATCACGTGCATGTTCGGCAACGCGTACAGCGGGATCGCGTTGCGATCGCCGCCGCCTTCGGGCTGCACCATCGGCACCGAGGGCGCGGGCGCGAATGGCTGCTCCAGCAACTGCGCCGGAATGAGCCGGCCGGCGTTGACGATGCGCTCGTTGTGCGAACTGCTCCACAGCGCGTAGTTCCAGTCGACGATGCTGCCGCTCGCGTCGAGCGAGGCGCTGACTTCGGTCACCATCGCGGGCGTGTAGTGATCCCACGTGTTCTCCTGTTCACGCATCCACTGCACGCGCACCGGCTGGCCGTCCATTTCGCGTGCGATCAACGAGGCGTGCGCGGCCACGTCGTCCGCGCCGTTGTGGCCGTAGCAACCCGATCCTTCCACATGAACACAGCGGATCTTGTCTTTCGGCATGGCGAGCATTTCGGCAAGCCCGTCACGCAGCGGGTAGACTCCTTGCGAATGGGTCCAGACGGTCAGCGCACCGTCCTTGAAGAGCGCAACCGAGCAGGACGGCCCGATCGAGCCGTGCATCATGTAACGCTTGGTGTATTTCGCGCCGAGCGTTTTCACGGCAGTGCCGGTGGTGCTGTGCGTGTTGGCGATTTCGATGTGTTCGGTGGAGATCGTCTTCAGATCGCGATGTACGGTAGCGGGGTCGGGCAGTGCGCGCCCGGCCGTCCATTGGCTTCCAGCGGCGAGCGCGCGTTGCGCCTGCACGGCTTGCCACTCGCCTTTGGCGACCACGGCGAGCATGCTGCCGTTTCTGATGACCTTGAGGACGCCCGGCATCTTCAGAATCGCGGGCGTGTTCGTTTGCACAAGCCGCGCCTCGTAGACGGGTGGCATCACCACACGGGCGTGCACCATGCCCGGCATCATCATGTCCTGCACATAACTCACGCCGCCCGTCACCTTGCGGGGAATGTCCACGCGCGGCAACGAGGTGCCGATCATGTCGAACGTCGCGGGGTTCTTCAACGGCGAGACGGGCGAGGCCATGCGATGCAGGTCGACGAGTCCCACCGCCTCGCCATAGGTCATGCTGCGGCCATCCGGCGCCTTGATCACCGCATTGCGCGCGCTCAGCACCGTGCTGGCGACGCCGAAGTGCTGGGCCGCGGCATCGACCAGCAGTCCGCGCACCTGAGCCGAAGCGTTCAGCAGCGCACTGCCGCTGTCGGCGATCGTGTGACTGCCCGCGGTGAGACCTTCATCGGGCGACGCACCCGTGTCGGCGGTCAGAAACGTGATCAACGAGGGCGCCATGTCCAGCTCTTCCGCTGCGATCTGCAACAGCGCGGTGCGTACGCCCGTGCCCAGTTCCACCTTGCCGGTGTAGACGGTCATGTTGCCTGCCCGATCGATTCTGATCCACGAATCGAGGTACGGGTTGGTCTTCAGGCTGCCGGCGAGCGTCTGGGTCGCCTTGCCGATATGCACGGCGGCGCCTTCGTCCGCGATCACTTCCTGCGCCATCGCGCTCACGCCCGGAACCATGCTGAAGCTCACGACGAGTGCGCCGGACAGCAGAAAGCGACGGCGTCCTTCGTTGATTTCCTCTTCCTTGACGGTCATTGCGCGCCTCCGTGGCTTGCCGCGCCTTGGGGTTTCGCCGCCGTCGCGTCACTTGCCGGCAGATGCGCGACTTCGCGAATCGCCGCGAGAATGCGAGTGTGCGTACCGCAGCGGCACAGGTTCGGTTCCATATGATCGAGCAGTTCGCGCTCGGTAGGCCGCGGATTGCGATCAAGCAACGCCTGCGCGCGCATGATCATTCCGGCGATGCAATAACCGCACTGCGCCGCCTGGTGATCGATGAACGCCTTTTGCAGCGCACCGGGGTGTTCGATCGTGCCGAGACTTTCGATCGTGCGCACGGGCCGTTTGCCGATCGACGAGACCGGAACCAGGCACGAGAACACCGCTTCGCCATCCACGATCACGGTGCAGGCGCCGCATTGTCCGAGGCCGCAGCCGAACTTCGCGCCATGCAGTTGCAGGTCGTTGCGCAATGCGTAGAGCAGTGGCGTGGAAGGATCGATATCGAGCGCGTGCTGCACGCCATTCACGGTTAGATTGATCATCGCGCGTTGTTCTCCTTTCTGACCTTGGCCGCCATCGCCTCGACGTCCTGCCACGGGCCGCGCTGCGAATAGGTCGCGCGAACGTAGGCGGCGAGATCGGCGATCTGCTGGTCGTCGTAGATCTGGCTGAAGGCGGGCATGTAGTTCTCGCTGTCTTCGCCATGCCAGCCGTTGCCGCTCAATATCATCTGGACCGCGTTGCGCGGCGTCGCGGCATTGACGGCGGTGCTGAACGCAAGCGTGGGGCGCTCGCCGATCGACTGCATCGGCGCAGCGGGTCCGTGGCATTGCGCGCACGAGGCGGCGAACAGGGTCGCGCCGCGTTGCGCCCCGGCAGACTGGACACCCTGGTTGGCAGTGGACACGCTCGCCGGGAGCGGCTGCGGTTTCTGGATCGACAGCAGATAGGTGGCAATCGCCTGCACGTCCTCCACTGGCACGGTGGCGAGATCGCGCGTGACGGGCAGCATCGGTCCGGCCGCCGCGCCGTGTTCGCTGGCCCGGCCCGAACGTAGGTACGTGACCAACTGGTCTTGGGTCCACGGCTTGGGCGCCGCGCCGAGCGCATTGAGCGCGGGCGCTTCCCAGCCGTCGACCACGCCGCCGTCGAATGCGTGTCCCGACTTCTCGCCGCCGATCGGATTGAGCGGCGAATGACACGACGCGCAGTGGCCGAGGCCATCCACCAGCAATTTGCCGCGGTTCCACTCGGCGTCCTTCGACGCCTCCGGCTGCTGCGCGCCGGGATGCAGAAACAGCACGTTCCAGAACGCCAGCAGCGGCCGGAAGTTCAGCGGGAAAATCAGTTCGTTGGCGGGCGCGACCGCGTTGACCGGTTCACGTGTCATCAGATACGCGTAGGCGGCCGAGATGTCGGTATCGGACATGCGCGTGAAGTGAATATACGGAAACGCCGGATACAGCAGATGCCCGTCGCGCGCGACGCCATGACGAAGCGCGCGCGTGAAGGCTTCGAGCGACCAGTTGCCGATGCCCGTTTCGGCGTCCGGCGTGATGTTGGTCGCGTAGATCGTGCCGAACGGCGTGGCGAGCGGCAGGCCGCCGGCGAATGGCTTGCCGCCCTTCGCGGTGTGGCACACGATGCAGTCGCCGAGCGCGACGACACGCGCACCCGCGAGCCTCGTCTGCGCGTCGAACGAGGTCGGCGCGGGCGGGCTGACCGGCGCGATGGCGGGCTTCCACATCAGCAGGAAGGCGACGGCCAGCGCGGCCACGACAACCACGCCGCTTCCCGCCAGCAGTCTAGACTTGCGAGTCATTCATGCACCTCTCACCAAAGTCCTGGAACGAACCGGCCGCGTGATTCGCGCCGGACGTTTGCCGCATCGATCGCGTCATGCTCGTGCCGCGCCTGCTTCTACGCCCTGGCCGGCGCTGCCGTGGAACGGATAGTCGATATAGCCGGCCGCGTCGCCTGCATACCAGCCAGTCGGCTTCGGGGCCGCGAGCGGCGCGTGGGCCGCAATGCGTTCGACCAGATCGGGATTCGCGATATACGCGCGAGCGAACGCCACGAGGTCGGCCTGGCCTTCGCGAATCAAGGTCTCGGCATGCTCGACGGAAATGCCTCCGTTGACCATCAATGTGCCCGAGAACGCGCGGCGCATGCGTTCGATAATGCGCGGCAAATCCGGCTGGCCGCTCCAGCCGTTCGTATCCGCCGCATGCACGTAGGCGACGCCGAACTCGTCGAGCATCTTGCCGACGTAGTCGTAGGTCGTGTCCGGGTCCGCGTCGCGTACGTTGTTGTAGTGCGCGTACGGCGAGATGCGTACGCCGACCTGGTCGAGCGGGACCACCGAGCCGATCTCCGTGAGAATGTCGCGCAGGAAATTCGCGCGGTTCGCCACCGAGCCGCCGTAGCGGTCATCTCGCGTATTGGTGGTCGATGAGAGGAACTGATGCGGCAGATAGCCGTTCGCCGCGTGCACTTCCACGCCGTCGAAACCGGCGGCGATCGCGTTGGCCGCGCCCTGGCGGAACGCGTCGACGGCGAGCTTCACTTCGTCGAGCGACATGGCGCGCGACGGCGTGGCGTGAATCTTGGTGTACTGGCCGTTGTGCAGTTGCGCCCACACCTGCAACTGTTCGAGGTCGTCGTTCACGCCCGAAGGGGAGAGCGGTGCTGCGCCGCCGAGCAGCGCGAACGAACTGACGCGGCCGCCATGCCACAACTGCATGAAGATGCGGCCGCCCGCGGCATGCACCTGGCTCGTGATATGACGCCAGCCGTCGATCTGCTCTGCCGTGATGATGCCGGGCGTCAGGTCGAACGCCGCTGAGGCCGGACTGACATTCGTGGCCTCCGTGACGATCAAGCCGGCCGACGCGCGCTGCACATAGTACTCGGCCATCATCTCGGTCGGCCGGCCGCGCAACGGCGCGCGCGAGCGGGTCATGGGCGCCATCGCGACGCGGTTCGGCAAGCTCAATCCCGACAGGTCGTAGCCGTCGAGCAGGGGCGAAATGGAGGACATGGTGATTCCTTGATGAGCAATCGAGCGTCGTTCAGGTGAATGACTCTGCTGGTCAGCGTATCGCCGAGCCCGCGAAATTTCCTGAAGCCACGCTGAAATGTTGTTAATCCGGACAGCGAGCCGCCCGGTTGCGAAGCAATGCGTGTATCAGGCGTGGCGGGCGGCGTACGGACGGCCGATCACCAGGTAGTGCGCCAGCGCGACGATCGGAAAGGCCGTGGCAACCGCGGCGACGAGCGGCCAGCCGCCGTGTTCGTAAAGCGGGCTGGCGAGCGCCGAGCCGAACGCGCCGCCCACGAAGATGCTCGTCATATACAGCGCGTTCAGGCGGTTGCGGCTCGCCGCGTGCAACGCATAGATCTCGCGTTGACCCAGCACCATGTTCATCTGCACGGCGAAGTCGAGCACGATGCCGGTCGCGACAAGCCCGAGCACGCCCCACGCGGGATGGATCAGCGTGGGCGCATAGGCGAACGCGCCCACCACCAGCGCGATCAGCGTCGCGCGCACCGTATGGCCCGCATCGGCGAGACGGCCCGCCACCGGCGCGGAGGTCGCGCCGATCGCGCCGACCAGCGCGAAGATGCCGATCTCGGTTTGCGAGAGCCCGAACTGGCGGGTCAGCTCGACGGGAATCGCGGTCCAGAACAGGCTGAACGAAGCGAACATCAGCGCCTGGTAAAACGAACGGTGACGCAGCACCGGCATCGTGCGAACCAGGTGGCCGAGCGAGCCGATCAGTTCGAAGTACGTGGCCTGGTGATCGGGCTGGCGGCGCGGAATGGTCAGCGCGAGCACGCTGGTGACGATCGCCATCAGCACGGCGGCGGAACCGAATACCGCGCGCCAGCCGAAGTGCCCGGCCACCACGCTGGAGATCGGCCGCGACAGCAGGATGCCGAGCAGCAGGCCGCTCATGATGGTGCCGACCACCTTGCCGCGCGATTCGTCCGGCGCGAGATGCGCGGCGAGCGGAATCAGGATCTGCACGGCAACCGAACTGAAGCCGACCAGCAGCGAGATGCCGAGGAACACGGCCGGTTGCTGCGCGAACGCCGCGGCGGCGAGGCTGGCGATCGACACCAGCGCGGTGGTGATCATCAGCTTGCGGTTTTCCAGCAGGTCGCCGAGCGGCACCAGAAAGAACAGGCCGAATGCATAGCCGATCTGCGTGAGCGAGACGATCAGGCTGGCGGTGCCGCCGGACATGTGGATGGCCGGTGCGATCAGTTCGGTGATCGGCTGCGCGTAGTACAGGTTCGCGACGATGGCGCCGCAGCAGAACGCGAACAACGCGATCAGTCCGCGTGTCAGCTTGACGGGGCTGTTGGCGGCCGCCGTGGTGGATGCCTGGGTTGACATGACAACTCCTTGAAGAAAAGAAACGGAATACGTGGACTCAGCGCGCGAGGTTCATCACGCGGTCGCCGAGTGAAATACCCAGATCGGTCATCAGCCTGCCGCGTTGCAACTGTTGGTTCTCCCAACGTTTCAGGGCTGAATCGATCGTCGCGCCGCTTTGCCAGGTCGAGGACAACGCGAGCGCCAGCGCATGGGCATTGGCGGCCGCTTTCGCCGTGCTGCCCGCCGTGTGAGGGCGCGGCACCGAAGCGGCGTCGCCGAGCAGCACCGCGCGGCCGAACACCATCTTCGGCGAGCGCAGATCGACGATCGGCTGCATGAAGGGCGCGTCGGTGGCATCGACCAGTGCGCGGAACGTCGGCCCTAACGACGCCTGCGCGTCTTCGCGGAGCTGTGCGATGTCGGCGCCCTTGGTCGAGCCGGGCGGCAGCGAGAACGCGCGCCGGATGCCGTGACGATCGACCAGCAACTCTTCGAGCCTTGCCGCGCTGTACTTGCGATACCACACCCAGTTGAAGCGCCGCTCGCCGGCCACGGTCGAATCGTTCTCGCCCGGAATCAGATAGGAGAGCCCCGAATGCCCGTCGCCTTGCTGAAACGCGAAGCGCCCGCGCAGCATGTCCGCTGCGTGCAACGGCAGATCGGCTTCCTCGACGAGGCCGCGCCATGCGACATAGCCCGCATACTGCGGCGCGACTTCGGGCAGCAGGCGCCGCCTGAGCGTCGAGCGGATACCGTCGGCGCCGATCAACAGATCGGCCTGTTCGCTGCGACCGCTCTCGAACTGCGCGACGATCCGCTCGCCTTCCATGTGGAAGTCGGTAAAGGTTTCGCCGGTATGCAGGTAAGACGCGGGCAGTGCGTTCTTCATGGCGCGGTAGAGCAGGCTCCACGAGGTCTGCATCTGCGGCATGTGGAGTTGTTCGACCACCCGGTCCTCGCGGTCCAGGTAGATGCGATCGCCCGAGGCCACACCGGGCGGGTCCGGCAGTTCGACCCCGGCGAAGGCGAGCGCGTCCAGCACGTCCGGCTGAAGCACCACGCCGCCGCCGCGGCTTTCGAGCTCGTTCGGCGAGGTCTCGAACACGTCGACGTCCCAGCCGGCCGAGCGCAACGTATTGGCCGTCAGCAAGCCGCCGAGCGATCCGCCAATCACGACGGCACGCGGTCTTTCGAGCGATCTCATGCTGCTTTCCTTTGCCCTGCCGAACGCAGCGCGTTGATGAAGACCACGGGCGGTTGCGCGCCGCTGATCACATCGCCGTCTATGCGGATGGTCGGCACGGCCTGAACGCCCAGACTGTCAGCCCGCGCGCGCGCCGCGTCGATGTCCTGATTGCCGGCGGCGCTCAGCAAATACGCGCGCACCTCGTCCGCGTCGAATGCATGTTCCGCGGCAAGCGCGACCAGCGTGTCGAGCGAGCCGATGTCGCGGCCTTCGGAGAAATAAGCGGCGTAGATCGCCTGATACAACGCGGCCGTCGCGCGCGGGTCATTGCGCTGCTGCGCGAACTGCATCAGACGATGCGCAAGACGCGTATTCGGCGTGCGCAGCACCTTGTCGTACTGGAAGCGCGCGCCGGCCGCCAGTCCGGCGGCGGTGACCTGCGCATCCATGATCTGCGAGCGCGCCCAACTGCCGAATTTCCCGCTGCGGTACGCGCGCCGGTCCATCCCTTCGGCCGGCATGGCCGGATTCAATTCGAACGGCACATAGCGGATCGAAACAACCGTGTCCGCGCCGGCCTCCGTCAGCGCCGACGCGAGGTTCCGTTGGCCGATCCAGCACCACGGACAAATGAAGTCGTAATTGACCTCGACCTGAATGGCTTGCATGTCGCTTCCCTCACTAGGTAACGCATGCAGCTTATCCGTTGCGTTATCGTTGTTGAATATGGATAAAATGCAAGCTAACGTTGCGTTTTTTGCAACCAAACCGTCAATCAGGCCGAACATGGACAAATTCCTCGCCGTCAAAACCTTGCTTGAAGTGGCGGACGCCGGTGGCTTTTCGAAGGCCGCGCAACGTCTCGGGGTGGCGACCTCGTCGGTCACGCGCCTGATGGACTCGCTGGAGGCCTCGCTCGGCACCGCGCTGCTGACCCGCACGCCGCGAAAGGTCAGTCTCACGGACGCCGGCATCGCTTACGTCGAACAGGTCGCCAAGGTGCTCGACGATCTGGCCGAGGCGGACGAGAGCGTGTTCGACAGCGGTGCGTCGCCGGTCGGCGCGCTGCGAATTTCGGTTCCGTCCACCTACAGCCGCCTGCGCCTTGCGCCGCACCTCGCCGCCTTTCTCTCCGACAATCCGCGGGTGTTCCTCGACGTCGTGGTCGCCGATCACTTCGCCGATCTCGCGCTCGACCGGATCGACGTCGCGATCCGGATCGGTCTCGCCGATCGCGACGCCAACCTGATCGTCAAAAAACTGGCGGACAATCCGCGCTACGTGGTGGCGAGCCACGACTACCTCGAACGCAGCGGCACGCCGCAAACACCCCAGGAGCTCACTGACCACGAGTGCCTGCGTTTCGCCTATGGCGGCGGCTACCGCACTCGCCAGGCCTGGACCTTCCAGCGCGAGGGCGTGGAGCAACGCGTCGACGTGCACGGCCATCTGCTGTCTAACAATCTCGACATCCTGCTCGAAGCGGTGATGGCCGGGCGCGGCATCGCATTGCTACCCGAATGGCAGGTGGCGGCCGAAATTCGCGCGGGCCGCCTGCTGCGCCTCTTCGAACACTTCGACGCGAGTCCTCATGCGGGCGACGCCGTCGTCTACGCCGCGTATCTACCCAACCGCCGCCAGTCCAGCAAAGTGCGCGCGCTGGTTCAGTTTCTCGAGACGCGGCTTCGCGTGTCGCTCGAAGGTTGAACGGTTGCGCGCGCCGCGCTCACTCGGTGCGTTTTTCAGCGCGCATTCCACCGGTCTGACTGATCGAAGTCGCGAAAGGGTGATTCAACGCTGACTGCAGTGTAGGAATGCCGCGCCCATAAAGTCCTGCAGAAAACATGAAATGTTCTGAGCGGGCGCCGGCGCTCGGCCGCGCCAGTGTGAACGCGCCGCAGGCGTGCGCGCCGGAACGCGCCTGGCCGACCATATTGTTTAAGAACTATTAAGGTCGTTCGCCAAGGACTCGGCAAAAACCCGTGGCTAGAATGGGCTCCAGCTTTTCTCGCACTTCAAGCGAGTGCGGCCTGTCCTCCCATGTTCACCAAACCTTTAGGAAGTACAACGCCATGGCAAATCCGAAACTGGAAGTCCTCACGCCTGCAAACTCGCAGATCATCTTTATCGACCAACAGCCGCAAATGGCTTTTGGCGTCCAGTCCATTGACCGTCAGGTACTCAAGAACAACGTAGTAGGACTCGCGAAGGCAGCGCGGGTGTTCAACATCCCTACCACTATCACGACCGTGGAATCAGAAAGTTTCTCCGGCTATACGTACCCGGAGTTGCTGGACGTATTTCCGGAGCACAAGGTGCTCGAACGCTCGTCCATGAACTCGTGGGACGACCAGAAGGTTCGTGACTCGCTTGCTGCGAATGGCCGAAAAAAGGTAGTGGTGGCAGGTCTGTGGACCGAGGTTTGCAACAACACGTTTGCGCTATGCGCCATGGCCGAAGGTGACTACGAAATCTATATGGTCGCCGACGCGTCGGGCGGCACCTCGAAGGACGCGCATGACTACGCGATGCAGCGGATGATTCAGGCCGGCGTGGTTCCGATGACCTGGCAACAGGTGCTGCTCGAATGGCAACGCGATTGGGCACACAAGGAGACTTACAACGAAGTCATGGCGATTGCCAAAGAGCATTCGGGCGCGTACGGGATGGGCGTGGACTATGCCTACACCATGGTGCACAAGGCTGCCCAGCGCGCGGCGGGGACGCATGAGGTTCTGGCGCCGGTGCCTGCAAAGAAGTAAGCAGCGACGAGCGCCCGCTTCCGATGAATAGCTCCGCGCTTGAAAGCGGAGCGCTCCCTATGAGGATCGCCATGAATTCCAGTACTTCCGAATCGACGCCGGCCGAGGTCGTGTTCTTCAACGGCAAGATCGCCACGCAGGACGACAAGCGTTCATTCGCCGATTCGCTCGCCGTCGCGAACGGCCGTGTCCTCGCTGCGGGCTCGCGTGAGGCCGTGATGCGTCACGCGAACGACGCCACGCGCCATGTCGACCTCAAAGGGCGCACGGTCATTCCCGGACTCAACGACTCGCATCTGCACATCATTCGCGGGGGCCTGAACTTCAATATGGAGTTGCGTTGGGACGGCGTACCATCGCTTGCCGACGCGCTCGACATGCTGCGCAAACAGGTGGCCCGCACGCCGGCGCCGCAATGGGTGCGGGTGGTGGGCGGCTGGAACGAATTCCAGTTCGCCGAGCGGCGCGGCCCGACGCTCGAAGAAATCAATGCGATCGCGCCGGACACGCCGGTGTTCATCCTGCATCTGTACGACAGCGCGCTGCTCAATGCCGCGGCGCTGCGCGCGGTCGGCTACACCAAAGACACGCCGAACCCGCCGGGCGGCGAGATCCAGCGCGACAAGCGCGGCAACCCGACCGGCATGCTGATCGCCCGTCCCAACGCCGGCTTGTTATACGCCACGCTCGCAAAGGGGCCGAAGCTCGGTCTGGAAGACCAGCGCAACTCCACACGCCATTTCATGCGTGAGCTGAACCGCCTCGGCGTGACGAGCGCAATCGACGCGGGCGGCGGCTATCAGGCCTATCCGGACGACTACGCGGTCATCATGGAAATGGCGAAGCACAGCGAACTGACCGTGCGCATTGCCTACAACCTGTTCACGCAGAACGCGAAGAAGGAAATCGAGGATTTCGCCAAATGGGTGAAGATGACCAAGCCCGGCGAAGGCGACGATTTCCTGCGCGTGAACGGTGCTGGTGAGATGCTGGTGTTCTCCGCCGCGGACTTCGAAGACTTTCTCGAACCGCGCCCGGATTTGCCCGAGTCGCTGGAGACCGAACTGGAAGCGGTCGTCAGGCTGCTGGTGGCGAACCGCTGGCCGTTCCGTCTGCACGCCACTTACAACGAATCGATCGAGCGCTTCCTGAACGTGTTCGAACGCGTGAACGCCGACATTCCGTTCAACGGTCTGCGCTGGTTCTTCGACCACTGCGAGACCATCACGCAGAAGAACATCGATCGGGTAAAGGCGCTCGGCGGCGGCATTGCGATCCAGCACCGGATGGCGTATCAGGGCGAGTACTTCATTCATCAATACGGCGAAGAGGCGGTGAAGCGCACGCCGCCGATCCGACACATGCTCGACGCCGGCCTGCCGGTCGGCGCGGGCACGGACGCTACGCGCGTCGCGAGTTTCAACCCGTTCGTGTCGCTGTACTGGATGGTGTCGGGCAAAACGGTCGGCGGCACCGCGATGTATGGCAGCGAGAACAAACTCGATCGCATGGAGGCCTTGCGCCGCTATACGGTGGGCAGCGCGTGGTTCTCGAACGAAGAGGACAAGAAGGGCGCATTGGTGCCGGGCCAGTTCGCGGACTTCGCGGTGTTGAGCGAAGACTTTTTCACCGTCGACGAGAGCCGCATCAAATTCCTGACCTCGAACATGACGGTGGTGGGCGGCAAGGTCGTCTACGCGGACGACGAGTTCGCGCCGCTCGCGCCGCCGGATCTGCCGGTCAGCCCGTCATGGTCGCCGGTGGCGGAATTCGGCGGCTATAGCCGCTACAAGCCGACGGCGGTGGCGTGCGTGGACGGCTGCGTGAATCTGTGCGGCGTGCATGCGCATGCGCACGGTTGGGCGTGGCGCAAGAACGTGCCGGTCAGCGATTCGAACGGTTTCTGGGGCGCGTTGGGATGTAGCTGCTTCGCGTTCTGATCACGCCCGTTTCGTAGCACCACGCGAGCGAGGACCTTTATGCCGACCCTGACCGACGGCGTGCTGTTTGGACTGGTCATTCTGGTCCTCGATTTTCTCGCGTGGCGTTTCATGAGCCGCAAGAGCGACCAGACCCGGCTCGCGTTTCGCGCGCTGATGTTCGCTCTGTCGAGCTACGTGCTGTTCAGCTATGGCATGAATCCGCTGCGCGCGGCGCCGTGGCCGGACGAGCCGCTGCGTCATCTGCTCGCGCAGGTGCTGGAGATCGTGTGGTGGCTGCAAGGGGCGCGGCTTGTCACGATTCTCCTCGATCGCGTGGTGTTGCCTGAGGCATGGCACAAGGAGCGATTGTTTCAGGACGTGTTCGGCGCGCTGGTGTTTCTCGCCGCCGCGGTCGGCGCGATTGCCTTCGTGTTGCAGTTGCCGGTGCGCGGCCTGCTTGCCACTTCGGGCGCACTCGCGGTCGTGCTGGGCCTCGCGATACAGAGCACGCTCAACGACGTGTTCTCCGGCGTCGTGCTGAATGCGACCGAGCCATTTCGCCTCGGCGACTGGGTGACGATCGGCGACGTGGAAGGCAAAGTGGTGGAAAGCAACTGGCGCGCAACGAGCCTGCTCAACGGGCAGGGCAACATCGTCGTGATTCCGAACAGCGTGGCGGCGCGCGCCCATATCGTCAACGCCAACGAACCGTCGCATACGCACGGCATTAGCGTGGTGCTGCCCATCAAGCCGTCGATCCGGCCGGCACTCGTGCTGGAGGCGCTTGCGAGCGCCGCCGAAAGTTCGCGCGATGTGCTGGACGATCCGAAGCCGGTGGTGAGCGTGCGGCGCGCCACCAACGACGCGATCGAGTACGAGATCGTCTGTTTCGTCAGCGAGCTGGCCAAGAAAATCACCGTGCGCAACGACCTGTTCGATCTTGCGCACCGCCATCTGCTTTCGCGCGGCGTGGTGTTGCGGCCGTTGTCGGTGCCCGAACCCGTGACGGGCGGCACCGCCGACGAGAAGCTACGGCTCTTGCGCAACGTGCTGATCTTCCAGACGCTGGCGCGCGACGAACTCGCCGAATTGGCCACGAAACTGACCCAGCACGAGTTCGATGCCGGCGACACGATCTACACCGCGGCGGATGAAAGCGGTCACGAGCTGCACATTCTGGCGCAGGGCGTGGCCAAAGTGGTCGTACAGAAAGACGGTGGCGAGATCGAACTGCGCAGGCTCGCGCCGGGCGACTCGATCGGTCAGTCGGGGATTCTTGCGGGTGTCAGGACTGCGGTGGTGGTGCGGGCGCTAACGCGCGCCACGGTCTTCCGGCTCGACAAGAGCGCGTTGACGCCCGTTCTCACGCAGCGGCCGGAAGTGGTCAAGGAAATGTGCCGGCTGCTGTCGGAACACCATGCCACCGAGGAAATGCTGCTGGCTTCGCCGTCGAATCTGGATGACAGCGGCGGCGGCCTGCTGAAATGGATTCGCGATGGCGTGCGGCGCTTCCACGAACTGACGCTGTGAGCAGATTCGCATAAGTAGCGTAGCGATTAAGGGTTTTTAAGAATCCGCCAAAGTCTTTATAGATTTATTTCGCTACGCTGCGGTGGATAGTCCCTGGACTCTCATCGATTCGCCACGCGGGCGGGTCGCGGCGTCCGGTCGGCATGCGTGAAGACGCGTCGGGAAAGGGGCTGACACGGAGGAGTTGACATGAAGAAGCGCATTGCCGGTGTTGACATCCCAGACGGTGTCATGGCCCAGGCGGCAACTGACCTGATCCGCGGCACGGAGTCGGAACTGATGTTTCATCACGCGCTGCGGGCCTTCCTGTTCGCCGCGCTGATTGGACACCGCGAGAGCCTGACTTTCGACGCGGAACTGCTGTATGTCGGTGCGATGTTTCACAACGTGGGCCTGAATGCGAAGTACGAGCGCTCGCCATACCGCTTCGAGGTGGACGGCGCGAATGCCGCGCGCGATTTTCTGCGGCAGTACCGCGTGGCCGAGCGCGAGATCGAAGAAGTGTGGGTGGGGATCGCCTTGCACACCACGCCGGGCATTCCGGAGCATCTGTCGGCGCTGGTTGCGCTCATCAGCGCCGGCGTGCAGATGGACGTGCGGGGCGCTCGATACGACGAATTCACCGCGCATCAGCGCGACGAAATCGTCCAGGCGTATCCGCGCGAATCCGGCTTCAAGAAGAAGCTGATCGACGCATACGCGCACGGCATGGCGCATCGGCCCGAGACGACCTTCGGGACCGTGAATGCCGACGTGCTGGACCGGTGGGATCCGAACTATCGCCGCCTGAATTTCTGCGGACTGGTGCTGGGATCCGACTGGCCGAATTGATGAATGGTTGACAGAAAGGAAGATAGGCATGGGCTACATCATTTCACTCGGAGTCGGCTTCGGCATCGGGCTCCTCTACTGGCTGCTTAAGGTTCAGTCACCGGCGCCGCCGCTGATCGCGCTGGCGGGCCTGCTCGGCATGGTGCTGGGCGAGCACGCGATCCCGGTCGTCAAGGCGCAGCTCTTCACGCAGACGGCCACGGCGCAGGTCGCCGAACCGCTCAAGGGCGCCGCCGTGCAAAAGCCTGACGCGAGCAAGGAAGGCGGTTGATACGCAAGGCGCGCGCAGTTCGCCGGACGGAATGCCGTTCGCGGGCCGTCATTCAAATTTTGCCCACTCAAACGGATAGTCAAATGTTCAAGTCGCTTCATAGGTACCGCTCCATCGCGCTCGTGTGCGCCGCGCTGCTGGTCGGGTTCACGCCGGTTTCGTCAGCCCTCGCCGATGCGGGGCCGCCGGAAGTGCCGGGCAGCAAGGTCGCGCTGGTGAAACACCCGGACGTGTCAGTCGGTCCGCAGTACGACACCACGCATGTATACGTCGCCTCCGCCGATCTCGACGCGTTCGTCAACAGCTTCCTCGCGACCTTCGGCGGCAAGGCCTCGCCGCGCGCGGTTTTCACCGTGACGCCGACGCCGAGCAAGACGGCCTCGCAATACGTGCAGACGCCGGTCGGCATGCTGTCGGTGTTCGGCTTCGAGACGCCGGTTCCCTATCCGTTCGGCAATGAGCGCACCGGCTACCTCGTTACGGATATCGACCAGGGCGTGAAAGCGGCGCGCGCGGCCGGCGCCGACGTGCTGGTCGAGCCGTTCGACGATCCGATCGGCAAGGACGCGATCATTCAATGGCCGGGCGGTCTGACGATGCAGCTGTATTGGCACACCAAGGCGCCGAATTACGCGCCGTTGCAGAGCGTGCCCGACAACCGCGTGTACGTGTCGCGTTATGAAGCGAACAACTTCGTGCGCCGCTGGCTGCACTTCTCGCATGGCAAGGTGGTGTCGGACAACCCGCGCGCGGATGCCGGCGTGATCGGCCGCCCGGGCGAGACGGTGCGCGAGATCCGTATCACGTCGGGCTTCGGCCGCATGATCGTGTTCGTGACGGACGGCAAGCTGCCGTTCCCGTTCGGACGTGAAACCACCGGCTACGGCGTCGACGACGTGGCGCAGACGCTGGAGCGCGCGCAAACGGCCGGCGCGAAGGTGGTGTACCCGGCGTATGCGAGCGGATCGGGCAAGACCGCGATGCTCGAATTCCCGGGTGGGTACATTGCCGAAGTGCACGATGGCAAGTGAGGCAAACGTCGTGGCGCCGTTCAGAGTGCGGCGCATGCGCCGCGCCATCCGCGCGTTGCTGATCAGCACGGGGCTGGCGGCGGCGCTGCCGGCTGTGGCCGCGGACACCGCGCTCGGCGGCGCGGACGACACGTCCACGACCGGCAGCACGGCGGCCGCGGCGGCGCCGTCGTGCGCGCGGCCCGCGATCATGTTCAATCGCTGGCAGGAAAACTGGTCGGCGCTGGCCAACCCCTGCGTGCCGAAAAAGCCCTTCGATTCGCTGAAGTACATTCCGCTGTTCGGCAATCCGGACGCGTATATTTCGCTCGGCATGGTGCTGCGCGAACGGCTCGAAATCAACGACGCGCCGCTGTTCGGCCTCGGCGCGGCGCACGACGACACCTACCTGCTGCAGCGGCTCGAAGTTCACGCGGACGTGCGCCTCGGCCCCCATGTGCAGATCTTCACGCAATTCGAAGACGCGCGGCCTTACGGCAAGGATGTCGTTACGCCGGTCGACAAGAACCCGCTGGATCTGCGCCAGGCGTTCGTGGCGATTACCGAACCGCTCGGGCCCGGTACGGTGAAGTTTCGCGTCGGCCGCCAGGAAATGGCGTTCGACTTGCAGCGTTTCGTTTCCGTGCGCGACGGCCCGAACGTGCGCCAGGCGTTCGACGCGATCTGGGCCGACTATGAAACCGGCCCGTGGCGCTGGATCGCCTACGCAACGCAGCCGGTCCAATACCGCGACAACTCGGATTTCGACGACGTCTCCAATCGCGATCTGACTTTTAGCGGTGTGCGCGTGGAGCGCAAGAACGTCGGGCCGGGCGATCTGTCCGCGTATTACTCGCGCTACAACCGCAATAACGCGAAGTTCCTCGACGCGAGCGGCGACGAACACCGCGACGTGTTCGACGCGCGCTACGCCGGCAATGTCGCGCCGATCGACTGGGACGTCGAGGCGATGTATCAGTCCGGACATGTCGGCAGCAAGACCATCGGCGCGTGGGCGGTCGGCTCGCTGGCCGGCTATACGCTGACCTCGTTGCCGTGGACGCCGCGCCTCGGCATTCAGGTGGACGCCGCTTCGGGCGACAGTCATCCGAAAGACGGGCGCATCGGCACCTTCAATCCGCTCTTTCCGAACGGCTACTACTTCGCGCTGGCCGGCTACACCGGCTACACGAACCTGGTGCACGTCAAGCCGACGCTCGTCCTCAAGCCGAGCAGCAAGCTCACGCTGCTGGCCGGCGTCGGCCTGCAATGGCGTCAGACCACCGCGGACGCCGTGTACGGCCAGGGGTCGTCGGTCGTGCCGGGGACGGCGGGACATGGCACCCCGTGGACCGGCTTCTATACGCAACTGCGCGCCGACTATGCAGTTGCTGCCAATCTTGCGGCGGCGCTGGAAGCCGTGCATTTTCAGGTCGGTCCGTCACTGCGCGATCTGGGCGCGCGCAATGCCGACTACGTGGGCGCCGAACTCAAGTTCGGCTGGTAGAGGTATAGAACAGCAGCAAGAGTGTATTGAACAGCAAGCGGTAGCGTACGCGCTACCGGCAAACCGTCGTTACGGCGACGGGCCAGATGAGGTCAAGCTATGAGCACTCCGGACATATCCGTCGACGCAACCACGCCCTCGGAACTCGAGTTTCCGTATTCCTCGCTGGAATATCGCAGGCATCAGATGTTCCCCCGTCTTTCCGCCGCCGAGATCGCGAGCCTGCGCCGCTTCGCGCGGCCGATGTCGTTCAAGGCCGGCGAACTGATCTTCGAA
The DNA here is from genome assembly GCF_046026435.1 of Paraburkholderia sp. RL17-381-BIF-C. Lineage (NCBI taxonomy): Bacteria > Pseudomonadati > Pseudomonadota > Betaproteobacteria > Burkholderiales > Burkholderiaceae > Paraburkholderia > Paraburkholderia sp. RL17-381-BIF-C. The sequence goes on from NZ_JARESX010000010.1 coordinate 99,405, forward strand.
ACCGGGCAGGTGGCGCTCGGCCTGTTCGTGCTGCTGCATGGCCGCGTGCGGATCGAGTCGCGCGACAGCTTCGGGCGCTCGACCGTCGTCACCGAACATGACGACGGCCACTTCATGGCGGAGATGGCGCAGCTCTCCGGCAAGCCGGCGTTGATCGACGGCATCGCGCTGACGGACGTCGAGACGCTCGTGATCGAGCCGGAGCGCTTGCGCGCGCTGATCGTCGCCGACGCGCAACTCGGCGAGCACATCATGCGCGCGCTGATTCTGCGGCGGCTCGGGTTGATCGAGCAGGGGCTCGGACCGGTGATCGTCGGCAATGGCGACGACGCGCGGCTGATCCGGCTGCAAGGTTTCCTGCGTCGCAATGCTTATCCGGCGATGGTGATCGACGCCCGCACCGATCCCGAAGCCATGAAGCTGCTGGGCGGCATGACGACCGGTCCGGGCGATTTCCCGCTGGTGTTCTGTCCGAACGGCTACGTGCTACGCGCGCCGGACGAGGCGCAGCTCGCGTCGTGCCTCGGCCTCGTGCCGACCTTCGAGCAATCGCGCGTGTATGACGTGGCGATCGTCGGCGCCGGACCGGCGGGACTGGCCGCCTCCGTGTATGCGGCCACCGAAGGTCTGTCGGTCGCCGTGTTCGACCAGCGCGCGCCGGGCGGCCAGGCCGGCGCGAGTTCCCGCATCGAGAACTATCTGGGCTTTCCCACCGGCATTTCGGGCCAGGCGCTCGCCGCCCGCGCGTTCCAGCAGGCCTTGAAGTTCGGTGCGCATCTGGCGATTCCCGGCAAGGTCATGGACGTGAGCCGTCATGACGGCATCTTCATGCTCACGCTGGAGGACGAGCAGCGCATCAGCGCGCGCACCGTCGTGGTGGCGAGCGGCGCGGCGTACCGCAAGCCGACGGTGCCCGGGTTCGACCGTTTCGAAGGGCGCGGCACGTTCTACTGGGCATCGACAATCGAGGCCAAGCTCGTGAAAGGGCAAGACATCGTGCTGATGGGCGGCGGCAATTCCGCGGGCCAGGCGGTCGTGTTTCTGGCGAACTTCGCGCGCAGCATTCGCGTGCTGATACGCGGCGCGGATCTCAACGCGAGCATGTCCAGATACCTGATCGACCGGATCGGGTCCTTGCCGAACGTGACGCTTTGCACGCGCTGCGTGCTACGCGAACTCGGCGGCGACGAAAGCGGACTGACCGAGGTACGTATCCGCCATGAGGACGAGGGCGCGGACGAAGTGATTTCCACGCGCCACCTGTTTCTTTTCATCGGCGCGGACCCGAAAACGGATTGGCTCGGTTCGAGCGGCGCGGAGCTCGACAACCGCGGCTTCGTCGTGACCGGCTTCGCGCGCAGCGAGCACGGCTTCTCCGAGTCGAGCGCGCGCTATCCGCTCGAAACCAGTGTGCCGGGCATGTTCGCTGTTGGCGACGTGCGCTCGGAGTCCGCGAAACGGGTCGCGGCGGCGGTGGGCGACGGGGCTGCCGTAGTGAGTCAGATTCACGCGTATCTGAGCCAGCTCACGAAGGTGGCGGCTTGAGGCAAACGGTTCAGACGGAAGGGTTCGCGAGCGCGATGCCAGCCAGCATGCGGACGACGGAACAGCCGATGCAGGACCTGGCCGGGAGCGCCGGCGTGCATCACGGCGTCATACCTAAGTGTGATAGTGCGAAGCGCCGGCCGGCCCCTAACATGCAAAGGAATGGGATCGTGCCTCTGCTCGTGCGTCGCGCGCAAGCGCGGCGCAAGGTCAGCATGACGCCGGGCGGGGCGCGCCTGAAACCTTGAAGGTCGCGCCAGAATCGAGTGGCGGCATGACATTGGCGCAATGTGGGTATCCGCAGCTATGAGCTTTATTTGCATCGTCGACGACGACGCGTCGTTACGCAGCGCTCTCGGCAACCTTCTCAAGTCGGTGGGCTACACGACGATGACGTTTGCGTCGGGCGAGGCATTTCTCGCCTCGCCGGTCGTCGACGACGCGTTGTGCGTGTTGCTCGATCTTAGAATGCAGGGCATGCAGGGTCTCGACTTGCAACGTCGACTGCAAGAGGATCATAGGCAAATTCCCGTCGTGCTCATGTCCGCGCATGGCGACGACGAAACCGTTCGGCGTGCGATGCAACGCGGCGCTGTCGGGTTCGTGCGCAAACCGTTTGCGGATGACACTCTGCTAGAGCTGATCCAGCTAGCCATTAGAAGGAAGGGGAAGTGAATTGAGCACCGAGGCATTTGCCGACGGATTGCGTGCAGTGTCGCCTGATGCCGGCGCCACGGCGCATTTCGATCAGGTCTGGTTCGATCAGCTCATGCTCGAGGCGCTGCTGGTCGACGGCAACATCGTGCGCTATCGCGCGAGGAAGCGCGACGGCGCGCAGTCGTGGCTGGTCGCGGTGCCGGCCGATGTGCCCTCCGAGGCCGTCTTCCGGCGTCTCGCGCAGGAGTTCGCGCCGGCCGACAAACTCGACTCGGCGTGGGGCGTTCGACCACTCGCGCTCGTCCAGCTCGCGCGCGGCCCGATACTCGTGTACGAAGACAATGGCGGCGCGCTGCTTCTGCCGCCTGCCGACGGCACGATCGCGCTCGGCCGTTTCCTGCGCATCGCGGTCGGTGCCGCGCGTGCTCTGCGGCTCGCGCATAGGCGCGGCGTTCTGCATCGCGACCTCAAGCCGTCCAATCTGCTGGAAGGCACTGACGGTACGGTTCGTTTGCTGGGATTTCGCGACGCCTTCCATCTCGCGGCGGATCCTTGCGCCGAGTCGCCGGATATCCTGTACGGCACGCTCGCCTATATGTCGCCGGAGCAGGCGAGGCGCGCCGAAGGCCAGGCCGACGAGCGAAGCGATCTCTATTCACTCGGCGTGACGTTGTACGAACTCTTGACGGGCCGTCTGCCTTTCGAAGCAGCGGACGCGCTCGAATGGGTCTACAACCACGTCGCCCGTCAGCCCGCCGATCCGCGGCAGTATCGTCCGTCGCTGCCCACGGTGCTGAGTTCGATCGTCCTCAAGCTGCTGGCGAAAAGCCCGGCGGATCGCTATCAAAGCGCGTCGGGTCTCGAAGCCGATTTGCGGCGTTGTCTGGCCGACTGGAACGAGATGCAGCACATCGCGCCGTTCGAGCCGGCCGCGGAAGACAACGTCAGGAACCTTGCTGTCACGCATCGCCTGTTCGGCCGTGCGCACGAATACAACGCGCTGCTCGAAGCCTTCGAGCGCAATGCGCAGCAGGGCGCGGCGCAGCTCATTTTCGTGTCCGGCTACTCGGGTGCGGGCAAGTCTGAACTCGTGCGCAGCGTGCACCGCGCGACCGCGCAAACGCCTACGCTGTTCGCCTCGGGCAAGCTCGAGCAGTACGGGCAGAACGCGCCCTACGCGCCCTTGATGCAGGCGATACGCTCGCTGTTCCAGCGCATCCTGGGCGAGAGCGACAGCGAGCTCGCGCGCTGGCGCGACGTGTTGCGCGAAGCGGTCGGCGCGCAGGGTAAACTGATCGCGAGCTTCATTCCGGAACTGGAACTGGTGATCGGCGAGCAGCCGGAGGTGCCGGATCTGCCGCCGGTCGAAGCGCAACTGCGTTTCCAGGCGCTGATCACGCGCCTGTTGTCCGTGTTCGCGACGCAGGCGCATCCGCTGGTCCTGTTCTTCGACGACGTGCACTGGTTCGACGACGCCACGTTGAAGTTCATTGCGCAATTCGTGGCGACCGTGGAGATCCGCCATGTGCTGCTGATCTGCGCCTATCGTGACAACGAGGTGGACCGGTCGCCGAAGTTCAAGGCATTTCTCAACTCGCTACCGAGCGCCGCTGCGCACGTCGCCACGCTCGCCGTCGGCCCGCTCGATATCGCGAATGTCATGGCGCTGCTCGCCGACGCGCTGCATTGCGACGCCGCGCAGGTTTATCCGTTGGCGGCGATCGTCCACGAGAAGACCGGGGGCAATCCGTTTTTTATCAAGCAACTGCTGCTTGCGCTGGCTGACCACCAACTGATCGCTTATGACGGCATGGCCGGGCGCTGGACCTACGATATCGACCGGATCAGCGAGTACGAATCGTCCGATAACGTGGTCGATCTGATGGTGGCGCGGCTGTCGCGCCTGCCGCGCGAGGCCCAGGCCGTGCTCAGGCTGCTGGCGTTCATGGGCCGCCGGCTCGACCGCTCGACGCTGATGCGGATCGATCATGCCGGCGGAGCGGAACTGGAGCGGCGGCTGCAACCGGCCATCGAGGCCGGCCTGGTGGTATCCGACCGGACGGGTTTCGCTTTCGCCCACGACCGGGTTCAGGAAGCCGCATACGCGCTGACCCCCGCTAACGGGCGCGGTATCGAACATGCCCGCATCGCCGCCATTCTGACGGAAGATTTCGACGCGCGCGCGATGAGCCAGTCGGCCTTCGATATCGCGCATCATATCGAACGGGCTCAGGCGGCCGGCGCGCTGCGCGGTCTCAATCCGGACGAAACGGCTGTGTTCGCGAAGATCTGTTTGCAGGCGGCGCGCCACGCAAAAGAAGCGATCGCCATCCAGTCAGCACTGAGCTATCTCGACGTCGCGCAGACACTCCTCGACGCGAGCGTGGTGGACTACGCGCAGTCGTTCGGCTACGAGATCGGGGTGCTGCGGGTGCAGTGCCACATCCTGAATGCGAACTTCGATGCCGCCGGCGCGGAGATCGCGAGGCTGCTGCGGCAGGACCTGTCGGTTGTCGCTCGCGTGTCGGTCTACAAGCTGAAGGTCGACATGCAGCAGCATCTGTCGGACTATGAAGCCGCGGTCGACACCACGCTCGAAGGCGTCAAGCTCTTCGGCACGTATCTGCCGCGCTATCCGGAAGCCGCCGATGTCGAAGCCGCATACAGCCGGCTCAACGAATCGCTCAAGACGCGAAGCATCGCCTCGCTCGCGGATTTGCCGATGTTGCGCGACGAGAAAATCGAATCGGAAATGAATCTGCTGGCGAGCGTCTATGCGCCTGCATCGTTCGTGAACGAACGTCTGGGCTTCCTGCATCTGTGCCGGATGGTGCAGCTCACCGTCGATCACGGCATCACCGCGGCTTCGGCGCATTGTCTATCGTGGTTCGGTGTGTACGTGGCGGAATTTTTCGGCCGCTACGAGGAAGGCTTCGAGTTCTCGCGGCTCGCGCGCACGCTGGTGAAGGAGCGCGGTTTCAACACCGTCGCCACGAGCGTGCTGGTCGCGCTCGACACGGTCGCCGTCTGGACGCAGCCGCTGCCCTACGTGCTGGACTGCGCGCGCGATGCGTTCGAATCGGCGCGCCCGAGCGGCGATCTGACCATGAGCTGCTACTCGTGCAACCACATCGTGTCGGATCTGCTGACGATCGGCGCGCCGCTGGAACAGGTCGACAGGGAAATCGATCTCGGCCTGTCATTCGCGAGGCGCGTGCGTTTCAAGGACGTGGAAGACATTCTGGAACTGCAGAAGCGCTACGTTCACAGTTTGACGGGCGGCCCTGGACTGCCGGGCAACTTCGGCGTCGTGGTGGACGGCCGCATGACGTTCGACGCCGATCTGCTCGACACCCAGATGACGACGCTGCGTTTCTGGATCTGGCTGTTCAAGGGCATCTCCTGCTATTTCCACGGTGACTACGCGAACGCGCGTCATTGCCTTGCCGAAGCCGGCGAGCTGAAGTGGTCGACCCCCGCACATATCCATCTGCTGGACTATCACTTCTATACGGCGCTCAATCTCGCCAAGGTCTACTCGGGCGATGCCGATGCAGCCGGCGCCGTCGCACGCATCGAACCGCATCTCGCGAAACTGAAAACCTGGGCGCGACTCAATCCCGCGACCTTTCAGGATAAGCTACTGCTGATCGAGGCCGAGGTGGCGCGTCTGGACGGCGCGCCGCTCGCGGCCATGGCGCTCTACGAACAGGCCGCCGCGGCGGCTTCGGAAAGCGGCTTCAATCACGGCAACGCGCTCGCCCACGAACTGGCATCCATATGCTGCGAGGCGAACGGTCTGTTCAGCGCGGCGCGTCACCACCGCCGGCGCGCGATCGAAAGCTACACGCGTTGGGGCGCGCTCGCCAAGGTCGAGCAACTCGAACGCGGCGACCGTCCGGTGCGCCTCCCGGTCGAACAGCCGGTGGCGTCGCGCCCCTCGATTGAAATCGCCGATGCCCAGCATCAGTTCGACCTCGTGGCTGTGTTGAAGTCGTCGCAGGCGTTGTCCGAGGAGATCGTGCTCGAGAAACTCATCCGCACGCTCGTGACACTGGCCATTGTTCACGCCGGCGCGCAGAACGGCATGCTGATCCTGTCGAAGGGCAACGTGCCGGTCATCGAGGCGAGCGGGCGGGATACGGCGGACGGCGTTCAGGTGACGTTGGGCGGCGACAGGCTCACGCGCGAGGATCTGCCGGCCTCGGTGTACTACACGGCGTTGCGCACGCGCAAGCCGGTCGTGGTGGAAGACGCGCAACGCGATGCGCGCTTTTCGTTCGACGTGGCCTTTTCGAAGCGACTGGTTCGTTCCGTATGCTGTCTGCCGCTCGTCAAACAGGGCAAGGCCATTGGCGCGCTGTATCTGGAGAACAACCTGAGCGCGGGCGTGTTCACGGAGTCCCGCACGTCGGTGCTCGAAATGCTGGCTTCGCAAGCGGCCATTTCGCTCGAAACGGCGCGCCTCTATGCCGAGTTGGTGGAGGAAAACCGGCGCCGCCAGGAAACCGAAATGGCTTTGCGCATGAGCGAAGAGGCGCTCGCGCTCGGACAAAGGATCAGCCGCTCGGGCAGCTACATCTGGAACGGTCTGACGGGCGAACGGTACTGGTCCAAAGAGCTTTACAACGTGTTCGGCCTGCCGCAGGAAGACGTGGGGCCTGGCACCCAGGCGATCCTCGAGCGGATTCATCCGGAAGACGTCGCCTTCTATCAGCAGACCGTCGAGCAGGCCGCGCGTGATCGCACGCCGTTCCGGCAGAAGTTCCGCGTCGTCGTGCCGGACGGAACGGTCAAATATCTCGAAGTGCTCGGCGAGCCCTCGGGCGTGAGCAGCTTTGTCGGCGTGGTCACGGATTTCACCGACCGGCATACGACCGAACTGGCGTTGCAGAACGCCAAGCTCGAGTTGGCGAAAGCCTCGCGCGCCACCACGATGGGCGAGCTCGCCGCCTCGATCGCTCACGAAATCAATCAGCCGCTTGCTTCGATCGTGTCGAATGCGAGCGCGGGTGTGCGCTGGCTCAACCGGCCGGTGCCGGACATTCCGGAAGCATTGGGCGGCTTGCGCGATATCGTGAAAGACGGCAAGCGCGCGGGTGAAATCATCCGCGCGTTGCAGTCGCTTGCGAAGGAGGCCAAGCCGAGCTTCGTGACGACCTATGTCGACAATGTCGTGCGCGAAGTGTTCGAACTGGCGGCGGCTGAAATCGAACAGCGCAGCCTGGTGGTCAGGCTCGATCTGGCCGCCAACCGTTCGGTGCTGGCCGACCGGGTGCAATTGCAGCAGGTGCTGTTCAATCTCGTCATGAACGCCGCGGATGCGATGAGCCATCTCGACGCGCGCCAGCGCCTGCTTACCGTCACGTCTTCCGTCGACGATCAGGGCGCGGTGATCGTGTCCGTGCAGGATAACGGCAGCGGGATCAGCGAGGATATCGCACCACGTATTTTCGATGCGTTCTTCACAACGAAGTCGACCGGCATGGGCATGGGGCTCGCCATCTGCCGATCGATTGTCGAAGCGCACGGCGGCACGTTGTCGGCCGCGCCGGGTGAGCCGCGCGGGACGGTGTTCGTTTTCAGTTTGCCGGTCGCCAGCTAGCATGGGCTCACGCTGCGCATCACCGAAAGGAGTGAGCGACAAGCCGCACGACCGGCCGTGCGAATCTGAAAAATGTGGGCAATCAGAAAGAGGCGAAAACTGAAGGTCAGCAATACTCAGTTGACGCATCGGAAGCCGGCACACGCCGGTCAATCACCTCGAATGGAGCAACAGCGATGGCTTATATCACCACCAAAGACGGCACGCAGATCTATTACAAGGACTGGGGTACGGGCCAGCCGATCACGTTCTCCCACGGCTGGCCGCTCGATGCGGACGCCTGGGATGCGCAGATGCTGTTCCTCGCGGAACACGGCTATCGCGTGATTGCGCATGACCGTCGCGGCCATGGCCGTTCGTCGCAGCCGTGGAACGGCAACGAAATGGACACCTATGCGGACGATCTCGCCGAACTGATCGAAGCACTCGATCTGACCAATATCGTGATGGTCGGGCATTCGACGGGCGGTGGCGAAGTGGTTCGCTATATCGGCCGTCATGGCACGAAGCGTGTGGCCAAAGCGGTACTGATCGCAGCCGTGCCGCCGATCATGCTGAAGACGGAAGCGAATCCGGGCGGCCTGCCGATGTCGGTGTTCGACGGCATTCGCGAGGGTGTGCAGAATAACCGTTCGCAGTTCTTCAAGGATCTGGCCGTGCCGTTCTACGGTTTCAACCGCCCGGACGCGAAAGTCTCGCAAGGCACGATCGACTCGTTCTGGCAGATCGGCATGCTGGGTTCGATCAAAGGCCTGTACGACTGCGTGAAGGCGTTCTCGGAAACCGACTTCAATGAAGACCTGAAGAAGGTAACGGTGCCCGCGCTCGTGTTGCAAGGCGATGCCGATCAGATCGTGCCGCTCGACGATTCCGGCAAGCTGTCGGCGAAGATCATGCCGAACGCGAAGCTGAAGGTGTACGAAGGTGCTCCGCATGGTATGTGCACGACGCATGCGGACCGCGTGAATGCGGACCTGCTGGAGTTTATCAAGTCGTAATGGAGCAGGCCGGCGGCCCGTGCGGCACCGGCTTTTTCGCCGCCTGTGCCGCGCGCGCGGGTTTCGCGGGCACTGGCGGCGGCTCGCGAACAGCCCGCGAAGCCGAGGCCAGCGCGGCGCGCAGGCGTTTCTCGCTGGCGGCGCTCACCGTTCCCGATGGTAGCCTGGTCAATGCATCGACGGCTTGTGCGGCGCGTGCGCAGCACTCTTCGAACAGTCGGGCGTCAAGCAGTGCATCGACCAGATTCGACGCCAGCTCGATCCCGGTGCGCGGGTCGCCGTCGGCGGAAAACGCCCAGTCGAAAGCGACGCGCGCATCCTCGAACATTTGCTGACGATCCGGCGAAGTAGCGGACTCGTTTTCGATATTTCGCATCCCACCGAGCAACTTGGCCTGACAGCGGCGCGACACGTGGTACGCGTTGCGCGCAATGATCTCCCGCAGCTCGCCCTCGGCCTTGAGCTGCTCCAGCGCGTAGGCCCGGGTCGATTCCGAGAGCCGGTATTTCGCCGTGGCCCCGGCGAACTCGACGCTCACGAGCGACTTCGCCACCAGTTCGGTGATGCCGCCAATCGCATTCGCCGTTGTGTGTTCCTCGTCGCACACCACTGCGCACATCGATTCGAAAGAAAACGTGCCGCTAAATAGCGCGAGACGGCGGAACACGGCCCGCGTGACCGGGTCGAGCAGCGCGAAGCTCCAGTCGAACGTGGCGCGCAAGGTTTGATGGCGCGGCAGCGCGGTGCGATAACCGCCCGCCAGAATCGCCATGCGGTCGTCCAGCCGGCGGCACACGCCTTCCACACCGAGCGCGACGACGCGTGCGGCGGCCAGTTCGATTGCGAGCGGAATGCCGTCCAGGCGGCGGCAGATTTCGCCGACGAGCCGTAGCTCCGCGCTATCTGTGGCCACGGTCTTCTGCAGGGAATTGGCGCGCAGAACGAACAGGTTGACCGCGGCGCATCGCAGGATGTCCGCGTCGCCGGCATGCGGCGGCGGCACATCGAGCGGCTCGACCCGGAATACCGTCTCGGCCATGATGCGCAGCGGCTCCCGGCTCGTGACGAGCACACGCAGGTCCGGGTTGCCGGCCACCAGCGCGTCGGCGATTTGCGCCACGGCGCCCACCACGTGTTCCGCGTTGTCGAGCAGAAGAAGCCTGGGCTTGCCGGCAAGTGCCGCGGCCACGCGCCTCACGTCGATCTGCGCACCGGGGAGAGCCAGCCCGCAGCTTTCGGCAACGGCGCAGAGCACGGCTTCCTGCGTGGTCAACGCAGCGAGTTCGACAAAGCAGACCGGGTCGGCAAACTCCGCCGCGCTATGGCGAGCCGCTTCGATCGCAAGATGGGTCTTGCCGATGCCGCCCGCGCCGACCAGCGTCAATACATGCGCCCGGCGCAGCATCGAGCGGATCAGTTCGACCTCGGCGTCGCGCCCCAGCAAGCCGGACTTGGGCGGGGGAAGGCGGCGCCCACGGGCGGCCGGCGAACGGGCTTCATCGAGCAGCGCGTTTTTCTTGCGCGGCAACAACTGATAGCCGCGGCCGGGCACGGTGAGGATCAGGTCGCGCTCCGTCCCGAGCACCTTGCGCAATGCCGATAGATGAACCTGAATGTTGTTTTCTTCAACGATGGTGTCGGGCCAGACAGCGTTCATCAACTCGTCTTTCGTAACGAGACGGCCGCCCGCCGATGCGACCACGACAAGAATGTCGAACGCGCGCGATCCGAGACGCACGACTTCGCCGTTGCGCCGCAAAGTGCGCATTTCCAGATCGATCTGAAAGCTGCCTATTTCCATCATGGCGTTGACCGGTTGAGGATATCGAGCGAGGTACGGAGGCGACGTCGATGGGCCGGCGGAGATAGGGGAGAGGGGTTGCATGCGCCGGGGCTGGTAGGAGGGAAGGTACCGCGCCCCTGGCCCGCGTGTCTTGCATGTTAGTGCGATGGTTTGTAGGAAAGTCTATTGGTGCGGATGTGGTTGAGGCTGCGGCTGAGGCTGCGGCTGAGGCTGCGGCGGTGACTGAGGCTAAGGCTGCGCCAGTGGCCGCGGCTGCACCCGCGCCCGATGACCACCCGGCTCAGTCGTCCCTTGCGCGAGTCGGGCGCCCCGCGATCCGCTCAGTTGCCGGCGCGTCGGCGCCAGCTTCCCGGCGGCGTGCCGACCAGTTGCGTGAAGGTGCGCGTGAAGTGGCTCTGATCGGCGAAGCCGCAGGCGATGGCAATCTCCGACAGTGACGAATCGGAACCGCGAAGCAGCTGGCGAGCGCGTTCGATACGCTGCTCCAGCAGCCACTGATGCGGCGTGCGATGCGTCGTCTCGCGAAACGCACGGATGAAATAGCTGCGCGACAGGTTGCAGGCGTTCGCGATCTCTTCGAGCGAAACACTGCCTTGGGTCTTCGCGAGCAGCATGTCTTTGGCTCGCGCCTCGTGCAGGCTCGAGAGTCGCCGGCCCGACCTGACCGATTGCGCCGGCGCGCTGCCGTAACGATCGACCAGATGCGTTCCGATGGCGACGCCGAGTTGCTCGATGAACAACGGGCTTGCCTCGCTCGTACGATCCAGCGCGAGCGCGAGCACCTGCGCGAGGTGGCCGAAGATAGGGTCCTTGAGGCCCGGCCGCGCCGAGAAGCCGGTCATGTTCGTGCCGCTTCGTTCGTAGCCGGTGTTCGCGATGAACGCGCGCGAAAACTCCACCAGCACGAAATCGAAAGCGCCGTGCAGGTCGGCACGGTAGTCCTCTTCGAAATTGCGAATGTAGACCGAGTCGCGGTCGAACTCGTGCATGGCCGAGCGGCTGCCCGAGATAATGCGCCGGCGATGGCCGGTGCCGAGCGACACGCCAATCAGGACGCCGCGGTCGGATGCGGGCGTGACCACTTCGCTGGTCTTTTCCTGACGACGGCACTTGCGATAAAACGTGAAGTCGCCGGCTTCGAGTTCGAGGTCCTTGTGCAGTTGGTTCGAAAGACAGCCCAGCGAATCCTTCTTGCGAGCTGCCGTAGGGGAGGCAATTTCAGTCTGGTTCAACATGATCCGTCACCTCTGGTCGTCGCGGTCCATGCGCCCGTTCGCGTTGCCAAAATCAAGAGATGTCAATAACCGGCGGAGTGGCGCGATTATCTCGGAAATTATTTTCGTTGAATATTAATTTTCGTTTAGGTTTGAGCGTTGCAAGCGAAAAATTAACCAGATGACTGACCAAGGGCCGTGCCGGTCAAGCTCGATGCGCCGCTTTGGGCCGTTCTGATGGGATTGCCGGTGGGTCGGTCAACGCCAGATTCGCAATACGCAAATCGAGTTTCTGTTTCAGTGTCACTATGAGGAATTCAACGAACGTTCTTATTTTTGCATCGACAAAGCGACGCGAGGGATAAACCACGAACACGTTGGTCGTTTGCAGGGGGTAGTCTGGAAACAGCGCAACGAGCTTGCCTTCCCGGAGTTCGTCCGCGACCGAATAGGTCGGCACGGCGCCCACGCCGGCACCCGCCAGCAATGCGACTCTGAGCGCCTGCATGGTGTTGACGACGAAATGGCCGGACTGCTCCGGATTGCCCGCGACCCGGCCCGCCAGTTCGGACGGCGGGTCGAACGACGAACTGGTCTGCATGAGCGTGTGGTTCGGCAGGTCTTCCACGCTGCGCACGGGATGCCGCGAGAGATAGTCCGGCGAGGCGACCAGAATGCGCTCGCAACGGCCGATGAGCCTGCTCACATTGCGGGAGTCCGGCAACGACGAGGCGGATACGATCGATACGTCGAACTCGTCTTCGATCAGATTCGCCATGTGCGGCAGCAGCTTCAGGTCGACGGAGACCGCGGGATACGCGTGCCGGTATTCGACAATGGTGGACGTCAGCTGTTTCAGTCCGATGTCGGGCACGGCGTGAACCCTCAACTTGCCGCGTGGCAGCGTGTGCGCGTCGCTGGCTTCAGCGTCGGCTTCGTCGATATCGGCGAGGATTTGCTTGCAGCGCCGGTAGTACCGCTCGCCGCACTCGGTGAGCGACACGCTGCGCGTGGTGCGCTGGAGCAACCGCGTGTGCAGATGTTCTTCGAGCGACACCACCGCTCGCGAGATATTGCCGGCGCTGCGTTCCATATGTTTGGCAACTTCACTGAAGTTGCCGGTTTCCGCCACTCGCGAAAACACGCGCATGCTGAAGATTCTGTCCATAGCCGCTGTGACCTCTTGATCCGGTTGAATCCGGCAAAACGGTTTGCCTGATGTGGAAACAATACGACCCGCGGCAGGCTCGCGCTATCCCTACATACGGGTGGCGCGTTCATCCATGCATTCACGCCTCTAATCCGCTCGTATGAGCGCATGCGATGCCTGTGAACATGTGGACATGCAGGGCGCGGCGCTGAGCAGCGTCCACTCAGGACAATTAATAAAAATTAGCAACGGTTTCGAACGCGCCGTCGTATGCTTTTTTCATGATCGCAACTGGCACGGGAAACGGAATGTTGGCACTGATTCGGCGCATATCGCTCATGCACGTTGGCTGGTGGTGCGTACTGATCCTGAGCGTTTGCGCGGCGATAGGGCCGCACGCCGCGTTGGCCGCCGCGCCGGAGGTCAAGACGCAGGGGCCGGGCTTTTACCGGATCATGGTCGGCGACTTCGAAGTGACCGCATTGCTCGACGGCACGCATCCCTTTCCGATCGATACCGTCGTTCAAGGCGTACAGAAGTCCGACATCGCGCACGACCTGTCGCGCGACTTTCTGCAAGCGCCGGTGCAGGGATCGATCAATGCGTTCCTGATCAACACCGGTTCGAAGCTGGTTCTGATCGACTCCGGTGCGGGCGTGCTCTATGGCGACTGTTGTGGCCGGCTGACCGGCAACTTGCGCGCCGCGGGCTACCAGCCCGAACAGGTCGACGAAATTCTGCTCACCCATTTGCATAAGGACCATGTCGGCGGTGTCATCGTGAACGGGGCGATGGCGTTTCCCAACGCGGCCGTGCGGGTGAGCCAGGCCGAAGCGGATTACTGGCTGAATCCGGCAAACAAATCCACGGCGCCCGCTTTCCTCAGTTCATTTTTCGACGCCGCGAACGCTAGCGTCGCGCCGTATGTCGCGGCCGGCCGCTTCAAGCCGTTCAGCGGCGACGTCGAACTCGATCCGGGCATTCGCGCCGTCGCGCTCCCCGGTCATACGCCGGGCCACACCGCGTATCTCGTGCAGAGCGATTCGAAGGATCTGCTGGTGTGGGGCGACGTCATCCATGTCGCGGCGATCCAGTTGCAAAACCCCACGGCATCCGTCGAATACGACACCGACGCCGCCGCGGCGCAACGCTCGCGGCGCTATGCACTCAAGCTCGCAGCGGACAAACGCTATCTCGTGGGCGCCGCGCATATTGCTTTTCCAGGCTTGGGGCATGTCAGGAAAAACGGTAACGCCTACGACTGGGTGCCGGTCAACTACGAAGCCGAGCCGGGGCATTGAAGCCGGCTCGCGGTGCCCACGGTCAGTTGATGGGAGCAAGCGATGGGAGCAAGCATGATGCATAGCGAAACCCACTTGAAGCGACGCGTCGAGGCGAGCCGCGAAGCATGTTGCGCACCGCCCGAGCAGACCTGCGCAACTCAGGACGGGCCCGCCTCCGTGTGGGACCACGTGATCCACGGGCTGTTGCCGAGCTATCGCAGCGTGGGCGGCGACGCGTCGCGCGCGCGGCGGACGTCCCGCATGGCCGCTTGCGTGCCGTCGCCGCATGTGCAGGTGGAAGTCATCGAGCGTCTGTCGGATACGTCGGTCGCGGTGCTCTGGCAGGATGCAACCCGCTGCCGCTACGACGACCAGGTGTGGATCGTTTGCCGCGCCCGTCTGAAGGGTTACTGTGCGCTAAGCGGAACAGTGATCCGTCGTGACGATCTGATCTATAAGCCGAGAGTGCGGGCGAGCATACCGGCCAACGCCACCGCGATGATCCTCGCCTCGGTGGTCGAGCAAATGCCCGCTATGGTGACAGCGGGCGATTTGCTTTAGATCTTCAGCAACTGCGCGGCGTTGCCGCCGAGAATCAGATTTCTTTGCTCGGGCGGCAGCGTAAGGCGATCCAGGAACGTGACCGGCTGCTCGTAGCCCATGTCGAAGCAGTAGTCGCTGCCGAGCACCAGCCGGTCGATGCCGATGTTCTGGATCAGAAAGTCCAGCACCGGGCCGGAATGCGAGACCGTGTCGTAGTTGAAACGGCGCAGGTAGCTGCTCGGTTTCTGCGCCAGCCGCCGCGTTTCGGGGCGCACGGTCCAGCCTGCGTCGATACGGCCCATCAGGATCGGCAACGCGCCACCGGCGTGCGGCAGCGTGATGTTCAGTTTCGGATGCCGGTCCATCACGCCGCCGAGGATCAGATGCGAGCCGGCAATCGCGGTGTCGAAGGGATTGCCGAGCAGATTGCTCAGATAGAAGTCGCCCAGCCGCGCACCGCCGACCGTCTGTTGCGGATGGAGAAACACTGGCAGATCCAGCTGTTCGATCCGCGCGAAGACCGGTTCGAACAGGGGATCGTCGAGGTCACGGTTGTTGATGTTGGTCCCCATGTACACGCCGCGCACGCCGGGCAATTCGGACGCGCGTTCGAGTTCGTCGATCGCGTCGTGCGGATTGAGCATCGGCAGTGTCGCGAGCACGACGAAGCGGTCCGGATGCTTGACATGGACAGCGGAGGCCGCCGTGTTCCACGTTTTCGCCAGCTTCGCGTTGAAGTCGCGGTCGGCCCAGTAGGCCATCGGCACGCTCAACGACAAGGCCTGCATGTCCACGCCGGACGCGTTCATGTCGGCGAGCCGTTCGTCGATGTTGATGAACTTGAGCGGCAGCGGTCCAAGGCCGCCCGCCGGCGTCTGGAAGCTGAAGCTGCTGGCGTCGCAGGTGAACTTCCCGCCGAATTTCTGGCCTTCGCTGCCCACCAGTTCGCAATAGCTCTCGGGGTAGTAGTGCGCGTGAATGTCGATCGAGCGGCCTTTGCGGGGAGCGCCGGCCGTGCTGGTCGTTCCCGCGGCCGGGTTGGCGGTGGCGGCCGTGGCCGGCACGCCCGAGGCGAGGCCGCCGGCGAGTGCGGCCATCGTGCCGAGCAGGCGGCGGCGCTTCGGTGAAATGCAGCAACTGCAATCCATGCTTCAGTCTCCTTGTTTATGATTTGAGTGTCGGGTTTTATCCGCGCTTGACCATGCCGAGTTCGCAGTCGACGAGCTGGTTGCCGTACAGCGCGCGTTCGCGGGCGGCGCGCGCGGAGGTGTCGGTGATCGAGAAAAACACCACGCCGGCGAAGGCGACGATCATCGAGAACAGCGCGGGATATTCGTACGGATAGATCGCATGCGCATGGCCGAGTACCTGAACCCACACGGTCGGGCTGAGAATCGTCAGCGTCACTGCCGAGACCAGGCCGAGCGAGCCGCCGAGCACCGCGCCGCGCGTGGTCAGCCCGCGCCAGTAGATCGACAGCAGCAGCACCGGGAAATTCGAGCTGGCGGCGATCGAAAAAGTCAGGCTCACAATGAACGCGATGTTCTGTTTTTCGAAGGCGATGCCCAGCAGGATCGCGAGCACGCCGAGCACGAGCGTGGTGATCCGCGACACATGCATTTCCTCGCGGTCCGTGGCCGCGCCGCGGCGAATCACGTTCGCGTACAGGTCGTGCGACACTGCGGAGGAACCGGCGAGCGTCAGGCCCGCGACCACCGCGAGAATCGTTGAGAACGCCACCGCGCAGATAAAGCCGAGAAACACGTTGCCGCCTACCGCGTGCGCCAGATGGATCGCCACCATGTTCACGCCGCCCGTCACCGCGCCCGAGGCCGTGTGATATTGCGGATCGGTCGCCACCAGCGCAATCGTGCCGAAGCCGATGATAATGATCAGCGCGTAACCAACGCCGACGATTCCCGTCGCGTACAGAATGCTCTTGCGTGCCGCTTTCGCGTCGCCCACGGTGAAGAAGCGCATCAGGATGTGCGGCAGTCCGGCCGTGCCGAAGATCAATGCGAGGCCCAGCGAAACGGCGGACACCGGATCCGATACGAGGCCGCCGGGGCTCATGATCGCGGCGTGTTTCGGGTGCGCGAGAATCGCCTGCGCGAACAACGCATTCATGCTGAAGCCGAAGCGGCTGAGCACCATGAACGCCATGAAAGCCGCGCCTGCCAGCAGCAACGCCGCCTTGATGATCTGAATCCACGTGGTAGCGAGCATGCCGCCGAAGAACACGTACACCACCATCAGCACGCCGACCATTACGACCGCGACCGTGTAGTTGAAGCCGAACAGCAGCTCGACGAGCTTGCCGGCGCCGACCATCTGCGAGACGAGATAGAGCAGGACGATCACGATCGAACTCGACGCGGCGAAGGCGCGAATCGGCCGCTGCTTCAACCGGTACGACACCACGTCGGCGAGCGTATAGCGGCCGAGGTTGCGCAGCGGCTCGGCGATCAGAAAGAGAATGATCGGCCAGCTGGCGAGAAAGCCGATCGAATAGATCAGGCCGTCATAGCCGCTCGTGAAGACCAGCGCGGAAATGCCCAGCAGCGAAGCGGCGGACATATAGTCGCCGGCGATCGCCCAGCCGTTCTGGAAGGCGGTGATCTTGCCGCCCGCCGCGTAGTGGTCGGATACGCTGTTGTTCTTCCTCGCGGCCCAGCGCGTGATGAGCAGCGTCGACGCGACGAACAGCAGGAACATGCCGATCGCGATCGGGTTGTGCGAACGTGTCGGCGCCGCGGTTTCGGCGGCAGCGGCGGGCAGCGCGGTGAGCGCGCTCGTCAGCATGACGCCGATGAGCGGAGCATGCCGGAGAAAGATGCGTTTCATTGCCGTGCTCCTTGCCGGATTTCGTTCACGGCGCGGTCATGGAAGGTATTGGCTCGCGCCACGTAGACCGCGACGAGCACGAACGTAAAGACGAACATGCCGAAGCCGACCGGAATGCCCCACGTTGCGGGAGAGCCTTCCACGATCGGCCGGCCGAGCAGCGCCGGGGCAAACGCGAGCGTGAGAATGAAGGCGAAGTACACCGCCAGCATCAGGATCGTGAGCAGCCACGAGAAAGCGCGCCGCTCGCGCACGAGCGCGCGAAAGCGCGGATCGTCGAGTAGCGGGTTCGCCGCGGGCGGCGCTTCGGTGGCGGCGTATTGCGCGCTCAGCGAATAGGTTGGGGCGCTATGTTCCACTTTGTCTCCTTTCGAAACGACTTTTTGCTGTGCTTGCGCAGCGGTTCGGATTTGCCGCAACCGCCACGGATATCAGAAGCGTGCGGGCACCGCGGTCTCGCGCATCACGGCGTCAGGCGTGCGATAGCGCTCGGCCATTTCACGGTCCACGTCGTTCTTTAGTTGCGCCTGCATGTAGGCGCCGAGATGACGCGCGTGCTGCACGATCGCCGCACCCGCCTGGGTGCGCTCGAGGCTGTAGTCCGTGAGCGCGTCCTGCACGCTGCTGTGCTGGTTCAACGCTTTGACGAGCGCCATCGCGTCGCTGGCCGCCTTGGTCACGCCCATGCCGCAATGCGGACGCGCGACGAACGCCGCATCGCCGAGCAGCGCGATCCGGCCAAATGCCATCTGCGGGACTTCGAGGTCGAAGATCGGTTGGAACAGAGGCTGCGTCGCCTTGGTCACCACTTCGCCGAATTGCGGGGCGAGCAGCGTGAGCGCCGCGTCTTCCATATCGGCGAGCACGTCCTCGCGGATCAGCGTGGGCGGAATGCCGCCTTCCCAACGCTTGCCGGCCGCATCGGTGAGCAGGTTAGGCAACTGCACGTCTTCACTCGTCGCGCGATACCAGACGAAGTTGTAGCGGCGTTCGCCCGGCGTCGTGCTGTTGCCGCGGCCGGCAACCGGGTAGCCGAGAATCTGCTCGCGCGGCGGCAGGCAGAAGGCGAACCTGTCGAACAGCGCCTCGCGGGTTTCGCGCGACAGCGCGGCTTCTTCGACGAGGCCGCGCCATGCGACATAGCCCGCGTATTGAAGCTTGACGTCAGGCAGCAAGCGCTCGCGAATCGGCGACTTGAAACCGTCCGCCGCGATCACGAGATCGGCGTGCAGCAGGGTGCCGTCGCCGAGCGTCACGACTGCCTGGTCGGGGCCGTCCTGCACGGATGCGACCGTGCGGCCGGCGTGGTAATGCACGTCGGGCAGGGCGGCGCGCAGGACGTGATACATCTTGCCCCACGCGGTCAGCGTTTGCGGCAGCTCGCGCGCCGACAACACCGCGCCGTTCTGCGCGAAGGTGACGCGCGATTGCACCTTGACGCCGATGGAATCGTCGTATTCGATACCGGCCGCCGCGAGTGCGTCGAACAATTCGGGGTGCGTGACAATGCCGGCGCCACGTCCGGCCAGTTCATCCGGGACGCGTTCGAACACGTCCACCTCCCAGCCGTTGCGGACCAGCAGATTGGCGGCGAACAGGCCGCCCAGCGAGCCGCCTACGATGATCGCCCGCGCGCGTGCGGAAGTTTGGGTCATGGTCATGCTCCTGCGGTATTGGAAGATTGCGCGTTGGCCGCCTTTGCTTCGTTGAGGCGGCTGATCTCTTCGGCGGGAAAGTTCAACTCGATGGTCACGCCGGACGGGTCTTCTATGAAGACCTGATGCAAGCCGAGGCTCGGCACCGTGCGATCGCGCCACGCAACGCCTTCGGCCTGGAGTGTCTGCCACATCGCTTCGACGCCCGTGGCGAGAAACGCGATGTGGTCGACCGTGCCGGTTCCGCTCGCGGGCAGCGCCTTGTCGCCGAGATACGCGGTGAGCCCGGCCGGGTTGTCTGGATCGACGCCGATGATGTGGACGGTGCCGAACTCGGCTTCATCGCCGCCTTTGTAAAGCCACGCGCCCGGAAAGTCGAAGGGCGGACGGTAGCCCTGCTTGAAACCGAGGATCCGCTCGTAGAAGCGGCAGGATTGTTCGAGATCCGAGGTGCGAATCGAGTAGTGGGCAAGCTTTGAAACGGGCATGTTCGACTCCTGCTGTGCTATTTATCGATCGATTAGTGATCGATGGATAAATTGTAGGTGAATGCGCAGGCAGGAGAAAGCGGCGTATTGCCGGTGTTTACCCTGGAAAATGTGAGGCGTGGGAGTGATGCGATGGGAGATGAAAAGCGCGGCCGGCTCGCTGGCCGGCCTTTTTGCAACGCTTATTGCAAGCCTTGCAGCGAAGCGGCGTCAGGCCTTGGCGCCGCTTTTCGCGCGAGTGGATTCTTTCGTCGCATGTTCGAGCGCGGCGGGTACGCCGTTGAGGAACGCGTCGACCTGGCGGGCGATGTGGTCTTCGATATCGTCCGTGACCGGCAGGCCGTAGATCCATTTGCGCACGCCGAGATAGAAGATGCTCGCGTGCAGACTCCAGATCAGTTCGAGATCGATCTCGCGTTGTTTCGCGCCGGTGGGAGCGGGCAGATCGTAGGCCGAGCGTATTTCCGCCATGACCGGCAGAAACACGCGTTCGCGCAGCCTCGCCAGATATTTGGAGTTGATGCCTTCACGCGTCAGACCGGCGAAGATGAAAATGCGGATCCACTCGCGCCGCAAGATCACCTCGGAATACGACGAGTAGAACCGGACCATGCGCTCCTGGATCGGAACGGAGCGGTCCTTGATCAGCTTCTCCCAGCTCGTGTCCCATTGATAGACCTCCTCGTACACGCGGTCGATCAATGCTTCCTTGCTGGGAAAGTAGCGGTACAGCAGCGGCTGGGTCACGCCCAGTTGACGCGCGAGTTCGCGGGTGCTGCCGGAGAAGCCATGCGTGGCGAAATGATCGACCGCTTTCAGCACGATCTGGCGCTCCCGCACTTCAGGAGCGAGCCGGCGCGTGACGGTCTTCTCACTGTCATGCACCTCGGGCTTCGACGCTGTATCGACCGACGGTACTTTTCTCGGCATGGCTAGTTCGGTACCCAGTATGTTGGGACGCATCATACAAACATTAGCCTGGTCTGGCTAGGCGAGGGTGCGCCACCGGACGGCGTGGCGCGATGCGCTGGCGAACGTTTGATGGCGTTCAGTCAGTGAGTGTTTAGTGCAAAAAATTCGAACAATAGGGTCAGTTTTTTTCGCGCACGCAGATGTCCCGTTGCTCTAGACTTCTGGGACGCGACGCCCGGCAGCGATTCCGCACTTCTTCTCTTCTTCTGTTCTCTCTCTAATCGTCGCGTCCTGGATACTCCGCATGATTTGCATTGGCCCGCTTCAGGTGGACATCGACCGTCGCGAAGTATTTCTTCACGGCACACCTGTGCGGATCGGCAGCCGTGCGTTCGACATGCTCGCTGTGCTGATCGCCGCGAACGGCGGGCTCGTGTCGAAGAACGAAATGCTCAAGCAGGTCTGGCCGAATGCGGTCGTCGAAGAGAACAATCTGCAGGTGCATATGTCCACGCTGCGCAAGCTGCTCGGCGACAGCCGCGGGCTGATACAGACCGTATCGGGGCGCGGCTACAGGCTGGTGCACAGCGGATCGGCGGCGAGCGCGGCCTTAACGCCTGATGCCGGCGACCAACCCGAGGAGCGCGCTCAAAGCCGCAACGTCCAGCACAATCTGCCGGTTCATTTCTCCGCGCTGATCGGACGCGACAAGGCGCTGGACGACATCTCGCAGACGCTCGCCGCAGCCCGGCAAGTGACGCTAGTCGGTTCAGGCGGCATCGGCAAGACGCGCCTCGCGGTCGAAGTCGCGCGCGGCTTGCTGCCACGTTTTCCGGACGGTGTCTATCTGGTGCAACTCGCGTCCACTTCCGACGCAAACAGTGTCCTCGCGGCGTTCGCGGCCAGCGTCGGCGTGAATCCGGCCATCGGTCCGCTCACGCTCGCGCGCGTCGGCAAAGAACTCGGCGAGCGGCGCGTGCTGTTCGTGCTCGACAACTGCGAGCACGTGCTCGGCCCCGCCGCCGAACTCGCCGAGACGCTGCTCGGCGTGGGTCCGGCGATCTGCGTGCTGGCGACCAGCCGCGAGCCGCTGCGCATCGTGAACGAGCATCTGTATTGGGTCGCTTCGCTTCAGGTGCCCGCTCAGGACGATCAGAGCCAGGATGTCCTGCAATGCAGCGCCGTCGAGTTGTTCCTGTCGCGCGCTCGCGCGATCGACGCGCGTTTTTCCTCCGATGAAAAAAGCATTCACTTGACCGGCATGGTATGCCGCCGGCTCGACGGCATACCGCTTGCCATCGAACTGGCGGCGGCGCGCGCGGCGATCCTCGGCATTGAAACGCTCGCCGGCCATCTGGACGACCGCTTCAACATGCTGACGGGCGGCAACCGCACGGCGTTGCCGCGGCATCAGACCTTGAAGGCG
The DNA here is from genome assembly GCF_046026435.1 of Paraburkholderia sp. RL17-381-BIF-C. Lineage (NCBI taxonomy): Bacteria > Pseudomonadati > Pseudomonadota > Betaproteobacteria > Burkholderiales > Burkholderiaceae > Paraburkholderia > Paraburkholderia sp. RL17-381-BIF-C. The sequence goes on from NZ_JARESX010000010.1 coordinate 121,529, forward strand.
ACGCTCGACTGGAGCCATGCGCTGCTCGAGGACGCGGAGCGCACCACGCTGCGCAGGCTCGGCGTGTTCGCGGGCGGCTTCACGATGGAGGCGGCGATCGCCGTCGCCGGCGATGGCGCGTTGCATGAGATCGACGTGGTCACGGCGGTGTCGGGACTGGTCGAAAAATCGCTGGTGGTGACGCGCATGGAGCGCGACAGAGCGACGTATCGCCTGCTGGAGACCACGCGCGCCTACGCCACGCAGAAGCTCGAGGACAACGGCGAACTGAGCTACGTCACGCTGCAGCATGCGCGCTACTTTCTGAGCTTGCTGGAGCGCGAGGCGCCGCGTCGCGCCGACCCTGCGCTCACGCTCGGCGAGGGCTGGCACCAGCGCATGCGCGCATTGCTCGACGACCTGCGCGCGGCGCTGGCCTGGGCCCAATCGCCGAAGGGTGACGACGTGCTCGGCGAGACGCTGGCCGTGAAGTTCGTCTTTCTGCTCTACGAGTTGTCACTCGTCGACGAATGCCGCGTGTGGGCGAAACGGGCCCTCGACGCGGTGGACTCGGCACATCAGGGTTCGGGTTCGACACGTCACCTGCGCGTGCGCATGCAGCTTCACGCGGGGCTGGCCGCGGCGCTCGTCTACCTCAACGGACCGAGCCGGGAAACCTTCGGCATCTGGTCGGAGATTCTGGCGTCGGCGATCGCGCTGGGCGACCCTGTGTTCGAGGCGCGTGCTTTGTGGGGCATGTGGAATGCGAACCAATCGTCCGGCGCGGCGCGCAATGCGCAAGCGTTCGCACGCCGCTTTGCCTTGCTCGCCGCCGAGGTGGGTGACACGAGCGGAACGATTCTGGGCTACCGGTTGCTCGGAATCGCGGCCCATTACTGCGGCGATCAACAGCAGGCGCGCGCATCGCTCGAACAACTGCTGGAACACAGCGAGAACCTGCAACATGGCCTGCCGCTCGGGCAGTCCGTGGATCAGCGCATCGTCGGCCGCGCGACCCTCGCGCGGGTGTTGTGGCTGCAGGGTTTGCGCGATCAGGCGCTAAAGCTCGCGGAAGACAGCGTCATCGCTGCATGCGATCAGCAACAGGCGATTGTCACCTGCTATGTGCTGGTGGAAGCGCTGGTGCCGCTGATGCTGCTGTCCGGCAAACGGGAACGCGCGGCGCAAGCGATCGCGTTGCTAAAGGAAGCGTCCGGGCGCGCGGGTCTGAGCGTCGCGCAGGCCTGCTGCCGCTGCTTCGACGAATATCTGCGGTCAATGCGCGACGATGGCGCGCACGACCTGCAAGCGTTTCGCGCGGCGCTGGACGATCTGGAGTCGCTCGACTTCGGCGCGCCTCGCGCGATGCTGATCGGGCAATACAGCCTCGCACTCGGACGCGCGGGGCGGCGGGAAGAGGGCATCGCCACCGTGGTCGACGCGCTGGCGCGCTGCGACGAAACCGGCGACCACTGGTATGCCGCGGAACTCCGGCGTATTCATGGCGAACTGCTGTTCATGGGGCAGGCCGACCTGCCGCAATCCGGCTCGGCGATACGGGATGCGGAGGCCTGTCTGCTGGCGGCGCTGGAACTCTCGCTGGTGCAAGGCTGCCGCTCGTTGCAGTTGCGCGCCGCGACCACGCTTGGCGGACTCTGGCACCTGCAAGGCCGAAGCGCGGACGCCGCGCACCTGTTGCAATCCGCCTGCGCGAGCGTTACCGAAGGCCTCGACTGGGACGATTACCAGGCCGCCGCGCATCTGCTGCGGCTCACGGCATCGGACAGCGCGGCGGGCGCTGCCGGGTCGACGGTGTGCCCGCCGCCGGCCTCCGATCGCACCGCGGACGCGCTCGACGTCGCGCCGCCACGCCGCATCAAGGCGCGCAACTGAACGGTCCTCAGCCGTGCAACATCCTCTGTTGCGCCACCTCGTCGATCAGATCCGGCTGGTCCAACTGGTCGACCCACCAGCGCAGCGCCTTGCCGGCTTCGTCGCTGCGCCACGCGAGAAAGAAATGCGTGACATCGCGCATGCCCAGCACTTCCTTCTGCACCAGTTCGCCCCGGCTCAACGGCTCGGCGGCCAGACACTCCGGAATCGTGCCGACCGCGAGCCCTTTGATTTGCGCGGCGAGTTTGGCCTCGAGCGTCGGCACTGTCATGACTTCCTGATTCGCGGCGAGCGCGATGGTGCGCGGCGCGAGCTTGCGCGACGTATCGCCGATCGCCACGGCGCGATGCCGGGCGACCGTCGCCAGCGTCAGCGGCCCCGGCACCGCGGCGAGCGGATGCTGCGGCGCCACCACGAACAGATGACGCAACGAGCCGATCGGCTTTGCCACCAGGTTGGGAATTTGCGGCGGCTCGCCGGCCGCGCCGACGACCAGGTCGGCGCGGCGCGTCAACAGCGCATCCCACGAGCCGCCCAGCACTTCTTTCGACAGATTCAGCCGCGTATCCATCTGCAGCTTGTAGAACGCGTCCACATGGTCCCATAGCAGGTCGAACGGAATGATCTCGTCGACGGCGATGCGCAGCTCCGACTCCCAGCCGTGCTGGATACGTTTCGCCTTGCATTCGAGATCTTCCGCCGCCTCCAGAAGACGCCGCCCTTCCTCCACGACCACCCGTCCCGCATGCGTGAGGATCGCGCGACGGCCGCTGCGGTCGAACAGTTTGACGCCGAGATCGAGCTCCAGCTTCTGGACCAGGTACGACAGCGAAGACGGCACCTTGTGAAGCTGTTCCGCCGCACTGGCGAAGGTGCCGGTTCGATCGATGGCGTCGAGCACCTGCAGAACTTCGAACGAGAGATTCATGTCGTACAGCCGGCAGTGAAGGGTACGTCAGCATACTTGAATCCCGGCTTCGCGAGCGCATTGCGCGACGGTCGGCGGTGCCGGTCTCCACCACCTTTTTCAGTCAGCTTCTGCGAGCGTGCGCCGGCTGCCTGGTATCCGCGTGATTCAGGTGTTTTCAGAGCTATTTCAGGACATTTTGCCGACACTCGCCTAGTTTAGGGGGATCGGCACAGCAGAGCCGCGCCGTCCTCCGGCGACGATTTTTTCGGCGCTTTCTTTTGATCTGCCGGCCGCGGTCGCGACGTTTTCAGCGCCCGGTCGATTTCCAATTACCGTGAAAAGGAGTCAAGCATGGCCAACAAAACCATTGCCGCCTATCTCGCCGGCACGCTCGCGGCAGCGGGCGTCGAACGGATCTGGGGCGTGACGGGCGACAGTCTGAACGGTCTCGCCTTCAGCCTCGACGAGGTCGGCTCGATCCGCTGGATGCATACCCGTCACGAAGAAGCGGCCGCCTTCGCGGCCGGCGCCGACGCGGCTTCGAGCGGGCGTCTCGCGGTGTGCGCCGGCAGTTGCGGCCCGGGCAACCTGCATCTGATCAACGGTCTGTTCGATTGCCATCGCAATCAACAGCCGGTGCTCGCGATCGCGGCGCATATCCCGTCGACGGAAATCGGCCTTGGGTACTTTCAGGAAACGCACCCGCAGGAGCTTTTCAAGGAGTGCAGCCATTACGTTGAGCTGGTGTCCTCCGCAGCGCAATTTCCGCGCGTGCTGGCGCGCGCGATGCGCACCGCGGTGGAACAGCGCGGCGTCGCCGTGATCGTGCTGCCGGGCGACGTGGCCTTGAGCGAGGGACCGGCTGAAGCGCCGTCGTGGACCGAAAGCGCGCCGCCGCGCATCATCCCCGCCGAGGCGGATCTCGATCGGCTCGCGGCGATGCTGAACGCGTCCGACGCGGTCACGATCATGTGCGGCAGCGGCACGCAAGGCGCGCACGACGAAGTGGTCGCGCTCGCCGACACGCTCGGCGCGCCGGTGGTGCATGCGTTGCGCGGCAAGCAGTACATCGAGTACGACAATCCGTACGACGTCGGCATGACCGGGCTGATCGGCTTCAGCTCGGGCTATCACGCCATGATGTCGTGCGACACGCTGCTGTTGCTAGGCTGCGATTTTCCCTATCGGCCGTTTTATCCGACCGACGCGAAGATCATCCAGGTCGACTGGAAAGGCTCCCAGCTCGGGCATCGCGCGCCGCTTGCGCTGGGCCTCGTCGGCACGGTCAAGGAAACCGTCGCCGCGACCTTGCCGAAGCTGCAGCGCAAGACGGACCGCGGGTTCATCGACAACGCCCGCAAGCACTACGTGTCCGCACGCAAGGGGCTGGACGATCTCGCGACGCCGGCCGGCCCGGGCCGCCCGATCCATCCGCAATATCTGGCGAAGATGATCGACGAGGCCGCGAGCGACGACGCGATCTTCACCGCCGATGTCGGCACGCCGACCGTCTGGGCCGCGCGCTATCTGACCATGAACGGCAAGCGCCAGCTGCACGGCTCGTTCAACCACGGCTCGATGGCCAATGCGATGCCCCAGGCGCTCGGCGCACAGGGCGCGCATCCGGGGCGCCAGGTCGTGTCGCTGTCGGGTGACGGCGGGCTGTCGATGCTGCTCGGCGATCTGCTCACCGCGCGGCAGCTCGACTTGCCGATCAAGGTGGTGGTGTTCAACAACAGCCTGCTTGGCTTCGTCTCGATGGAGTTGAAGGCGGGCGGCTATCTCGACACCAACGTCGATCTCGCCAAAACCGATTTCGCGGCGATCGCGAAAGGGGCGGGCATTTTCAGCATTCGCGTCGAAGAGTCGGAAGACGTGGCGGGCGCGCTGAAGCAGGCGTTCGACCATCCCGGCCCGGCGCTGGTGGACGTGGTCACGTCGAAACACGAGCTGGCCATGCCGCCGACGATCGAGCTCGCACAGGCCAAGGGCTTCAGCCTCTACATGATGCGCGCGATCCTCAACGGTCGCGGCGACGAGATCGTCGAACTGGCGCGCACCAACTTGCGCTAGCCGCGCAAAGCAGGTCGCGGTGAGGCGAGGCGCCCGGGGTTCCGGGCGCCCGTTGGGCAAACTCCGTATGCGCGGAGGGGATTTCTGCCGCGTACGGATTCGTGCAACTCATGGGTCGAGACTGCATGCCGCCGAAGCATTCAACCCAAACGTATCAACCCAAACGCGTTAACCCAAACGCATGCCGCACAGCGCATGTGCAAAAAACGTGCGAATCCGCAAATGCGCCGCCCCCGCGCATCGCAAACTACGCAACGTAGACAGATAGCGGTATTCGCTTGGGCTTAACGGCCGGCGGACGAGAAAACAACGCGCTGGCAAAGGCACCAGCAAGCGCCCCAACAAGCGCGCGAACAACCCAAGTCGAGCGATTCACGAGAGCCCTATGACCCAGCAAGCGGATGCCACCAGCGCGGCCCTGCCTCGATGGCGCGACGAGCTGAACACATACTGGAAGGACGACGGCCCGCGCTTTCGCCATATCGCGAAGGTGGCCGTTGCGATGACGCTCGCGATGGGTCTGTGCATGCGCCTCGAACTGCGCACGCCGGCCACGGCGATGGTCTCGTGCGTGATCGTGATGATGCATCAGCAAAGCGGCATGGTGATCGCGCGAGGGTTCTATCGTGGGTTGGGCATGGTGGGCGGCAGCTTCGCGGGTCTGCTGCTGATCGCGTTGTTCCCGCAACAGCCGCTGCTGTTTCTGACCGCGCTGGCTGTGTGGATCGGTGTGTGCGTGTTCGGCGCCGCCTACTACCGCAATTTCCAGTCGTATGGGTTCGTGCTGACCGGCTACGGCACGGCCATCACGGCGATACCCGTGTGGTCGAATCCGTACGGCGTCTATGACAACGTCGTGTTCACCGTCAGCGAAGTCGCGATCGGCGTGGTGTGCGCGAGCGTGGTGAGCGCGGTGGTGTTCCCGCAGTCGGTCGCGCCGGCGCTCTACGCGGCGAGCCGCAAGAACTTCACGAACCTGCTCAACGCGATGCATACGGTACTCGACCGCGCGACGAGCGTTGCGGGCTTCGACACTTTTCTCGATCTGATCCGCGAGCGCGTCGGCGTGGAAAGTCTGCGCAGCGGCGCCGTGTTCGAGGACCCGTCCATTCGCCTGCGCAACCATGTCTATCTCGATCTCGACCGGAGTTTTCTCGACACCGTCACGTGGATTCATGCACTGCATCAGTTGAAGGCGCGGGTTGCCGCCGAGGCCGAGCCGCGCGCGCTCGCGGCAGTCGAGCAGCTGATCGGCGGCCTGCTCGCCATTGTGCCGAACGACGCACCGCCTCAGCTGGTCACGATGGAACAGGTCGAGGCTATGTCGAGCCGCCTCGACGCCTTCGAGCGTGACTTGCCGGCGTTTCTGGGCCGCTTGCTCGCCTCGCTTGCCGATCTCTCGCCGCATCAACGTCAGTTCGTGGCGACCACCGGCGCGGCGTTGTTCTTCTCGATCGCCGATTTGCGCCTGATGTGCCGAAGCTACGTCGACGCACGCACGATGGGCCGCCTGCCGTGGTCGCAATCGGTGCTGCAGGCCATTACCCGGATCGGCAGAACCCGCGCTACCGCCAACCGTGCAGCCGCGACGATCGCCGGCGCGCGCTCGGCCGTGGCGGTGCTGATAGTCGGCGCGGTATGGATCGGCTCCGGCTGGGTCGGCGGCGCGACCGCGATTGTCGCGGTGGCGATCACGAGTGCGCTGTTCGCGCTCGCGCCCAATCCGGCGGTCGCAAGCTGGCAGATCTTCGCCGGCTGCCTGGGCGGCTGGCTCACCGGCTTCGCGTTCAACTTTCTCGTGCTGCCGCATATCGATACGTTCGAGTTGCTCGCTGCTTCGATGGCGATCATCGTGATGGTGGGCAGCTATCTGAATACATTCATGAAGACGGCGATCCTCGGGCTCGGCTTCAGCCTGTACTTCTGTTTCATTGTCGGCATCACGAATCCCACCGTTTATAACCCGAGTGCCTATCTCGATACCGGCTTCGCGCTGCTGTGCGGTATCGCGGTCGCCGCCGTCGCGTTTTCGGTGCTCGCGCCACGCGCGGGCGACTGGATTTCCGCGCAATACAAGAAGCAGATTCGCGGGCTGATCTCGCATGACGCTCGCGACGGCGACCTCGACGATCTGCTGTACAGCTTCGAATTGAGCTTGCGGGACTTCATCCTGCAGATCGCGTCCGCGCCGGTCGACGCGCGCGTGGACCGCGATCATCTGATCGGCTGGGCGTTCGCCGCGCTGGAGATCGGCCGTTCGATGATCCAGGTGCGCCTCGATAGCGAACGGCTCGCCGCAATCCTGCCGGCGGGCTGGCCCGCGGAGCAGGACGCGTGGCTGGGCGCGCTTGCCGACGTGTTCGTGGACGCCACGCCGCGGGCGGCCGAACGCGCGTTGACAGCGACGCGCAGGGCGCTGGACCTGCTACCGCTCGGGCCGAATATCGCAGTCGACGCGCAGACGCTCGCGCGCTACCGGATGCGGGCGCTGCTGCATTTCACCGAACTGACGCTGCGCGACGAGAGCCTCGCCCTATGGCAAACCAGCGGGGTGCGGACATGAAGCCCGCGCGCCCATGCTGGTCCCTGCGCACGCTGTGCCGCCCGGTGGCGGCCGCGCTCGCGTGTGCTGTGCTGCTGTCGGCCTGCATCGACAGCGGCGGCATCCATACGCGCGAATCGATGCTCGATCCCGCGACACTCGACCCAGGCGCCGCGCTGCGCGCCACGCAAGCCGACGCGAAGTGGCCGGCGAGCGGGTGGTGGCGTCAATGGAACGATCCGCAGCTCGATATGCTGGTGCAGGACGCTACCCAAGGCAACCCCGGCTTACGCGCGGTCGAGCAGCGGATCGAGGCGGCGCGCTTCCAGGCGCAGATCGCCGGCGCCGCCGAACTGCCGCAACTCGACGCGAGCGGCAGTTTCGAGCGCAGGCGTTACGCGCGCTACACGACCCCGGCGCCGCCGGGCGGCACCACGGTGTGGAGCAACAACATCCAGGCGGACCTTTCCTATGACCTCGATCTGTGGGGCAAGTCGCGCGCGCTTCGCGAAGGCGCGCTGGACAACGTGCATGCGGCGGCCGCGGACGCGCGCTTCGCGGAGGTCGAACTGCAGACCGCCGTGGTGCGCAGCTACGTGCAACTGGCGCTCGAGTATGCGTTGCTCGACGTCTACGACGCCGTGCAAACCGAACAGCAACGCACCGTCGACATCGCGACGCGCCGCTGGCGCGCGGGCGTCGGCAGCGGGCTCGAGGTCAGCCAGGCGCAGACCCAGCTCGCGATGAGCACGACGCGGGTGCGCGAGGCGCAGCAGCAGCTTGCGCTCGCGCGCATCGGCATCGCCGCGCTCATCGGCAAGGGGCCGGGGTATGGCGATACGCTGCGCCGGCCAAGCCTCGCGCTGAGCGTGCCGGTGGTCTTGCCGGCCTCGCTGCCAGCCGAGCTGATCGGCCACCGCGCGGACGTGGTGGCGGGGCGCTGGCGCGTGCTCGAAGCGGACAAGGGTATCGACGCGGCGCACGCCGACTTCTATCCGGACATCAATCTGATCGCGACCGCGTCGCTCGGGTCGGCGGCGACCTTCGGCGGTTTCTTCAACTTCGTCAACAGCGACGGCTTGGGCCACGGCGTGGGCGCGGCGATCTCGCTGCCGATCTTCGACGGTGGCCGGCGGCGCGGCAATTACGGTGTCGCGGTGGCGTCGCGCGATGCCGCCGTGGATGCGTACAACCAGAGCGTGGTGAATGCGATGCAGGGCGTCGCGGCGCAGGTCGTCTCGCTGCGTTCGCTCGAAGCGCAGCAGGCGTCGATTGAAAACACGCTCGGTTCGGCGCGCAAATCGTTTCAGCTCGCCGACGCCGGCTATCGCAGCGGCATCACCGAGTTTCTCAATGTGTTGGCGGCGCAGGCCGCCCAGTTGCAGCAGGAGGAAAGCCTGGCGGCGGTGCAGGCCAGGCGGCTCGATGCATGGGCGCTGCTGATGAAGGAGCTGGGCGGCGGTTTCGCCTCCGCGCCGCCGGATCACGCGCCGCAAGGAGTGGCCGATGCCGGGCGAAATTGACCTGTTTTCACTGCTCGTGCCCGGGCTGTTGCCGATTCTCGCCGGTTGCGTGCTGCTGTTCGTCGTGCTCGACCTGGTGCTGGCGCGGCTTGGCTTTTATCGCTACACCTGGCATCCGAGCCTGTTCCGGGTGGCGCTCTTCGCTGCGCTCTTCAGCGGCGCTTCGCTGCTGCTGTGGCAATGAGCGCGGTCCTTCACTCATCCCCATGAATCCACTGACTGTTCACGCTCACGCCAGGTCACCAAGATGAAAATGCAATCCATCCTGCGCGCCATTTTTACGCTTACGCTTCTTGTGGTGGCGATCGCGCTGGTCCGCATGCTGTGGCTCGACTACATGTTCTCGCCGTGGACGCGCGACGGCCGGGTTCGCGCGCAGGTCGTGCAGGTCGCCACCGATGTGTCCGGGCTGGTGAGCGAAGTGCGCGTGAAGGACAACCAGCTGGTGCGCAAGGGCGACATTCTGTTCGTGCTCGACCCGGCGCGCTTCCATTACGCAGTCGCGCAGGCCGACGCCGACCTTCTGCGCGCCCAGGCGCAACTGGCGCAGGCCAAGGCGCGCATGGCCGCGAGCGAATCCGGCTTCGCGATGAAGCGCGCCCAGGCGGCGCGCCGCGCCAACCTGACCGGCGATGTGATCTCGGACGAAACTCGGCTGGATTCGGCTTCGCTCGCCAAACAGTCCGAAGCCGACTATTCCGCCGACGTCGCCGCCTACGCCGCGGCGCAAGCCGCGGTCAAGGCGGCCGTGGTGGCCCAGCAGACGGCCGTGCTGAACCTGACGCGCAGCGAAGTGCGCGCGCCCTCGGACGGTTTCATCACCAACCTGAACCTGTATCCGGGCGATTTCGCCACGGCCGGCACGGCGCGCATGGCGTTGATCGACTCGCACTCGTTCTGGGTCTACGGCTACTTCGAAGAAACGAAACTGCCGCGCGTGCATGTCGGGGATCAGGCGGTGGTGCGGCTGATGTCGGGCGGCAAGGATATCCAGGGGCACGTCGACAGCCTGGCGAGCGGGATTGCCGACCGCGACAACCCGACCAGCAACGGCGATCTGCTGGCGGACGTCAATCCGATCTTCACGTGGGTGCGGCTCGCCCAGCGGGTGCCGGTGCGGATCCACCTCGACCAGATTCCCGCCGGCGTCAAGCTCGCGATGGGCATGACCTGCACGGTCACGCTGCGGCCGCAAAGCCATTGATCGCGACGCCGTGCCCGCCCCGGCGTGGGGCAGGCTCTGGCAAACCGCGGGTTGGGCGAGCGAGCTACGCCATCGTGCGAATTTGAAAAAGTCGCGGCTGCAACCGGTTCACAGTGTCGGTCAGCGCGACCCCGGCAGTCGGCACGTCAGATGCCGTCGCCGGGTTGCGATTCATTGTTTTCCAACAAACGCATCTTGCGGAGAAAATCATCATGAAGGCAAAGTGGACACTCGTGTTTCTGGCAGCGTCGGCGTTCGGCGCGATGTGCCAGCAGGCAAACGCGCAGGTGGCGGGCGCGCAGCCGATCGGCATCAGCGTGGAGCAGGCGGAACTCGTCGTCGAAGGCTGGAGCGTCAAGAAGAGCCTGCTCGGCAAGAGCATCTACAACGACAGCGGCGAGAAAGTCGGCGTGCTTCACGACATCATCATCGCGCCGGACAACGCCGTCTCCTTCGGGATCGTGGCGGCTCACCAGTTCCTCGGCGTGTCCCAGCACGACGTGGCGATTCCCATGTCGCAACTGGACTATGTGAACGGCAAGCTCGTTTGGGCCGGCGCCACGCGTCAGGTGGTCAAGGAACTCCCGACCTTCGTCTATGCGAAGGTTCGCGCGGTTCCTATCGCCCGTAAGGACTACGGCCACCATTAATCGATCAGCCTCGCGCGGGGGGGGGCCCAAAATGGCCCCCGCCCCCCCCCCACCCCCCCGCCGCCGCGC